>JBGSMR010000280.1:0-5371 GCA_041740065.1 Chthoniobacterales bacterium | reverse complement strand
GAGCTATGACGGGCCGTCACTCGTGGTTGCATACAGCCACTGCATTGCACATGGATACAATCTGAACCTTGGGATGGATCAGCAGAAGTTGGCTGTGGACTCTGGATTTTGGCCATTGTTCCGTTTTGATCCTCGCAAATTAGGGGCTTCTCAGCCGGCGTTGCGCATGGATGCGGGTGCGCCGAAGGTGCGAGTAGCGCAGTTCCTAAAAAACGAAGCCCGCTTCCGAATGCTCGAAAATACGGACTTTGCTCGCTCCGAAGCACTCATTGCATCGGCAGAATCGTCCTGCCATGCTCAGCATTTGCAACTTCAACATATGGCTGACGAATCCGCCTCCGAAGCAACAAAAATCTAGATCACCAGCCCACAAATCATTCCAATGTCCACTGACCTCTCTACTTCCTATTTGGGATTGCCGCTTAAGCATCCCATCATGCCTGGAGCATCTCCCATGGTTGACAACCTTGATGTGGTCCGGCGACTGGAGGACGCGGGGGCCGCAGCCATCGTGATGCATTCGTTGTTTGAAGAGCAAATCGACATGGATTGGGCCGGAGCCGAGCGGTTTTTATACAGTCATGAAGAATCGTATTCCGAAGCAATTTCGTACCTCCCCGCGTCAGATGAATTCGCGCTCACGCCCGAGAAATACTTGCTTCAAATTGCAAAACTGAAAGAGACCGTATCAGTACCAGTAATCGCATCGCTGAATGGGGCCTCGCCGGGCGGATGGGTTACCTTGGCGGAAGCGATGCAGGATGCAGGTGCGGATGCGCTTGAGTTGAATCTTTATACGCTGCCATCCGATCCGGGATTTGATGCCGATGCGATCGAAAATAGCGCCCTCGAAATTCTCCGGGGAGTTCGGGAAAACTTAACTATCCCCGTGGCGGTGAAGCTTTCGCCGTTTTATTCCTCGCTGGCTAGCTTTGTAAGCAAGTTGGAAGCAGTCGGTGCAGATGGAGCCGTGCTATTTAATCGGTTTTATCAACCGGACATTGACATCGAAGCGTTAGAAGTGAGGCCATCGCTGCAACTCTCGGATCCAAGCGAATTGCGGCTGCGTTTGCGTTGGCTGGCTTTGCTGGATGGCATTCCAAATCTCGACTTTGCTGTGAGTGGCGGTGTGCACTCTGGCACCGATGTCGTTAAATCGGTGATGGCTGGCGCTTCGGCTGTGCAGTTGGTTTCGGCGCTCTTAAAAAATGGCCCGGACCACCTCAGGGGTGTCATTCGGGAGTTCGAGCAATGGATGAATGATCACGAATATGAATCGGTCACTCAGATGCGGGGCAGTATGAGTTATAGCCGGTGCCCCAATCCATCAGAATACGAACGCGCAAATTATATTCGAGTTCTGCAAACGTGGCGCGTGTGAGCGCCGGACAGATAACCTGGGCAATTAGGACTGGAGGTCCACTGTTCCGTGCTGATCGCCCTCTTTGATATCGGGACGATTCCCTGAGAAGTAAGCCCCGGCGGCCTGTACCAGATACTGGACCTTATTGGTGCCACTTTCATCCCAATATTCCGCTTCCAGAGACTCCACCCGAATGAGGGCAATGTCCGGATCATTTTTCCCGCCGGGAAACCAGACTTTGAATGCCTCATTCCAGATTCGATCCACGTGGGTGCGATCGTCAACCATGGATGCGGCTCCTATGATGCTGAGGTAGACATCGCGGTCTCTCTGTGCGACGACTAAAACGCGGGTGTCCTTTTCGATTTCATGCACCTTGGCGCTTTCCCGATTCGTGATGAACCAAATGGCCCCTCCTTTTTCCGTGTCTGCAATTGCCATAGGGCGAGCGCGGACATCGCCATTTGCGACGTGCGTGACCAGCATTGCCGTGTGGAATTTTCGAAGGAGATCGTAAAGTTTGCCTGCATCATCGCTCATACCCTGTAGATCGCATGAGAGGCGGGTGGCGCGCTTGTATACCCGCGTGCCCGGTTGGAAAAAAAGGATGTTATCCCTCGATCGTATTGATCTCGACCGGTTCGACCTTGACACCCAGCCCCTCTAACCACGCGATCGCAGCCTTGATGTCTTGGCGCTCGCCGATGAGCTCCATCGAAACCAAACCAATTTCATCCGTGACGCTCGCTTGTCGGACATTGGTAATGACTGGGAAAGTTTTCCCTAATTCGTAAACAATGGGGCGCGTGATGAGGCGCGCGGGATACATCAACCAGAGACGTGTGGATTCTTCAGCCATGAGAGTAAAAAATTTGAGTTGGGGCGGTAGCGGCACCTTGCGGTGCCGCGATGATACTATCCGCCAGCAATCGCTGGAACGATACTGACTTCGTCACCTTCGTTGATCTTGGTTGCGCGCTCCTCCAAGAAGCGGATGTCTTCATCATTGACGAAGATATTTACGAAACGACGCACATTCCCATTTTCATCGCAGATGCGTTCGCTGAGGCCAGGGAAAGCAACGTCTAGGTTTTTCAGGATCTCATCGATGGTCGAGCCTTCGATTTCGACCACGTCTTGATCGCCGGTGAGTTTGCGTAACGGGGTGGGTATTCTTACTTGAGTAGGCATGGGATTTATATGGGTAGTTAAAGGGATGTCTGTGAATAGAGTGACGTTAGGCGTTGAGCAGGGCAATCTCGTCGGCAACCAGCGCATCAAACTCGCGCAGGCTGGGTTTGATCACACGTGGTGCGCCACACTGGCCCTGAACGGCTTCCTGTGTTTTGAGGCCATGGCCGGTGATGCAAAGAACGATTGATTCATCGCGTGGGATTTTTCCGTTTTCGATAAGTTTACGTGCGCAGGCGACAGTAACGCCGCCAGCGGTCTCGGAAAAGATCCCTTCGGTTTCGGCGAGGAGTTTGATACCCTCGACAACTTCCTCGTCGGTGCAATCTTCGGCACTGCCTCCGGTATCGCGCATCGTGCGGATCGCGTAATACCCGTCTGCCGGGGTGCCAATGGCGAGCGATTTTACGATGGTATCCGGGTTTGGCACGGGTTTTACGATGTCGGTGCCTCGCTTCATGGCGGTGCTGATCGGTGAACACCCGGCAGCCTGCGCTCCGTAAACACTGAACGGTTGTTCATCAATGATACCGACCTTTGCAAACTCGGTGTAAGCCTTATGGATTTTAGTAAGTAGCGAGCCGCTGGCCATCGGGATCACGGTGTGCTTTGGCACTTTCCAGCCAAGTTGCTCAGCAATCTCAAAGCCCATGGATTTGGAGCCTTCGGCATAGTATGGCCGGAGGTTCACGTTCACAAATCCCCAGCCGTATTTGCCAGCGATCTCAGAGCAAAGGCGGTTTACTTGGTCATACGGGCCTTCGATGCCAATGACATTGGTGCCATAAACCAGGGAGCCAAGGACCTTACCTTGCTCCAGATTGGCTGGAATCAAAACGTAACTGTTTAGACCAGCGGAGGCTGCGTTCGCTGCGACCGAGTTGGCCAGATTTCCGGTGGACGCACAGGCGACCACTTTGAACCCCAACTCGCAGGCGCGGCTGAGAGCGACCGAAACGACACGGTCCTTAAATGACAACGTGGGGTAGTTTACGGTGTCGTTTTTGATGTAAAGCTCAGATACGCCCAGCTTCTTCGCGAGGCGATCTGCTTTCACAAGTGGCGTGAACCCTACCTGAAGACCCACCGTGGGTGCGCCGTCAATTGGCAGCAACTCGCGGTAGCGCCACATGCTCTGAGGGCGGGAAAGAATGACATCGCGGGAAATCGACTTTTTAATCGCGTCGTAATCGTAAGCGGCTTCAAGCGGTCCGAAATCAAACTCGCAGATGTGGATCGCCTCTTTTGGATATAGGCGCCCGCATTCGCGGCATTTCAAGTTGCTGAAAAATGGGATGTTTTGCGTATCACTCATAAATATGGGTCCTCTGGCCGAGAGTGATCGAAGGAGCACCGTATTCTCGCGATTTCCCGCAGGAACATGACACCTCTCATCTTTTCCGGAAACTTTCATTTCTGGCAGGATTTGGCACCTGGCCACCGACGGACTTGCTTCGCTGTGGCGCGATGCCGGTCTGTCGAGCGGTTGCCGTGACGTCGTTGGGCCTGTCCCTTAGTCACTCTCGATAAGATTTGAATCGCAAACTACGACAGGGGAGAATAACGTCAAGGGAAAATTTTTGATTTGCGATGGGGTTTCAAATTTGTCACCTCCGATGTGATCTTTTATATTGAATCCCGTCGCGTCTCGTGGGAAACAAGAGGCTCTGATCCGATCTGCCACCCAGAACGCTTCTTTTCCGCCCGCTGGCGATTTTCATCAAACTCCCGCGGGAACCTCCGACCCCTGCCACAGGGGAGACAATCCTCCGACGCCGTTGCAAGTGCGGCAATTACTCGCTGTGTCTGGCTGATGCCTTCCCGAAGATCCCATTTTATGCACCGACCCAACTCAACGGAAATACCTGATGAACAAGGCGTCTTTTTTCAAAGTACGACCTCCGATAAAAGTAAAACAGCCGACGGCGCGGCCAAGAATTTCATTCTGGACACGAACGTCTTGCTGCATGATCCGCATTGTTTAAATCGGTTCGAAAATAACCACGTTTACATCCCGGTCGAGGTGCTCTCGGAACTTGATCGCTTCAAGAACGAACAAACCGAGCGTGGTGCGAACGCACGCACCGTCCATCGGTTTCTCACGCAGGTTTTTGGCCACAATGCCAAAAGCGTGACCAAAGGCGCGAAGACGCCGGGCGGCGGATCGGTGCGGATCCTCGTCAGTCCATCCACAGACGGAAAATCTCAATCACACGGGATGAAACGCTTTCTAAAGATCTTCCCTGATCAAGACCGAATGGATCATCGGATTATCGGAGCTTGTCTGGCGCTGCAGGAGGCTGAGAAGGCAGCGACGATCTTGGTTTCCAAGGATCTGAATATGCAGCTCAAAGCGATGGCAATCGGGCTCGAATGTCAGGATTACCTGAATGACAAAGTGGAGGTGAAAGATGCGGAGGGGTACGACATTCGGTCGATCGCTGTGGAGCCGCACGAGCTTCAGCGGTTTGGAAGTTCCCGTATGATCGACCTCGAAGCGAACCGCACCGGCCCGATGGAGCTCAACGAGTACGTCCTGTTGTCCGTCGACGCCCACAAGCTCATGCCTGCTCGTCATGTCGGTGACGGGCGATTCGTCCGGTTGAATGTGCCCGCATCACTCCAGATGCCACGGGGTATCGAACTGCGTCCCGCCAACCTGGGGCAACAATGTTTTCTTGATGCACTTCTGGACCCGAGTATTTCACTGATTACCTGTTACGGCCAAGCAGGCACGGGCAAGACGCTGCTTGCTGTGGCAGCCGGGTTATTTTTGACCCATCAAAAGGAATTTAATGGCATGACTGTAAGTCGTCC
>JBGSMR010000052.1:0-8229 GCA_041740065.1 Chthoniobacterales bacterium | reverse complement strand
GCATCGCATACCACTCTCCCTTTCCTTTCGCCTGGGTGCCTTCGGGGAAATTCTCGACTTCCTCGCCCGTGTGACCGCAGTAAATCGTCGCCGCGCTGTAGATGTCGCGCAGGGTCTCCGCCATCCAGTTTCCGAGCAGAACTTTCCAAAACATCGACATGTTCCAGAACATCAAGCCGGCGAGCAGCGGGAAGAATAGATAGTTTTTGAGATAGTAAGGCGCAAATTTCTGAAGTGCGGTGAGATGCGCTGCCCTGATTGCTTTCCATGAGCGATCTGTTTTCCCATAGTGTTCATCGGCCCGTCCGTTTCCGAAATAGAGATCGTTGAGGCCAGTGAAGTGCAGGTTTACGAAGAACGTGAAGTTCGGAGCCAGAATCGCGAGCACAAACGGGAACTGCAAACGGTGAAACCACTTATGCGGTGTCTGCTCCGTGAGGCGAGCAGGGCCAAAGTTCATATCCGGATCCTTGCCGGCCACATTGGTAAAATGGTGATGCTCGACGTTGTGCCCATGCCGCCATGACTCCTCATGGATCGGCGCATCCCAGGAAAAACTCTTGGACTGGAACCGTCCGGCCCCTTCGAGATGGTCATACACTCCATGCAGCACGGTGTGCCCAATTTCGGTCGCCTGCAGTTGCTTGTGAATCCACAGTGCGCCGACACCTGCCAGAAAAGTCACGGGCTCAAGACTGAAATGCAGTAACGTCCGACCGACCACTTCCATCCCTCGTGAGAACCGATTCAGCCGGCGAACATGCGTCACATCCTTCGCTCCCAAATCGGCCTCAGCCCGGACGCGGATCGCATCGATCTCTTCACCAAAGCGTTTCATCCGTTTCGTGTAAGCGAGGTGCGAATTTTCGCTTGGAGTGGGAGGGTCCAATTGGCCTTCCGACAGAGAAATGGGATACGTGGTGGATGGAATAAGGCAGGTCATCGAATCCGGAGGAAAATTTCAGACTTCGGCTCTGATGGCAATGGGGAAATGGGGGGGAATTAATGGATGTAATTTTCTCCCGTTCACAATAGCAGTGAGCGGTGGATCAATCAATGAGCGCTCGACCGGAGTCCTCTCCCTGGTTCGTGCTTTCCCTGCTCTTGGTGGCCAAAGTTTCTTCCTGCTCGCGAACGGACCGTGGTTTACCCTGAGCTTCGGGCAAGTTAGCCTTGCCGCAAATCTGGCTGGCAGTTACGTTTTGCTGGTCCCATCGAACTCACTCTCTCTTTCGAAATTTCCTGATGCAAACCGGCACGCTCGCCCTCCTTCTGCACGCGCATCTCCCCTTTGTGCGGCATCCTGAGCATGAGGAGTTTCTTGAAGAGGATTGGCTTTTTGAGGCCATTGCCGAGACGTATATCCCGCTTCTGAAAATTCTCCGTCAGCTGGTTGTCGATCAGGTCCCGTGCCGGATCACGCTCACGATGACACCGACGCTCTGCGCGATGCTCAACGACCCGTTGTTGCGTTCACGGGCGGAGCGATACCTGGCACGCGGCGTGGAGTTGGCGCGGGCGGAAACCGAACGCACTGCGACCGACCCGCAGATGCATGGGCTCGCCATGTTTTATCTGGAACGATTCCAGAGTTCGCTCGATTATTATACGGGGCCTCTGGGCCGCGATATCGTCGGTGCATTTGCCCAACTTCAGGTTGAAGGTGTGGTCGAAATTATCACCTGTGCGGCGACCCATGGATTCCTTCCGCTCATGGCAGATTTTCCAGAGGCGATGCGAGCGCAGATCCAGCTAGGCTGCGATTCGTATGCTTCCTGCTTTGGCCGGGATCCCGCGGGGATCTGGCTGCCCGAGTGTGCCTATGTGCCTGGGGTCGGAAAATTGTTACAGGAATCAAACCTACGCTGGTTTGTGCTCGATGCGCATGGCGTCATGTTCGGAACACCCCGGCCGCGATTCGCGATTTTTTCGCCCTACTTCACCCCCGATGGCCCGGCCGTGTTCGGGCGAGATCGAGAGAGTAGCCGACAAGTTTGGAGTTCCCGTGACGGTTACCCCGGGGATCCCGCTTACCGCGAGTTTTATCGAGATATTGGGCAGGATCTCCCTCTTGAATACCTCGCGAAATTCATGCCGGTGGATCACCGGCGGTTTTCAGGTATCAAATACCACCGGATTACCGGCGCGAACCAGCCCAAGGATATTTACAACCTCGGATGGGCTCACGGTGCGGTTGAGGCTCATGCGAGTCACTTTTTGGATAGTCGGAAAGCGCAGATCGCAGACCTCGCTCGTTCACTTCCGGTAGAGCCCCTCGTTTTGAGTCCATTCGATGCCGAGTTGTTCGGTCATTGGTGGTTTGAGGGACCCGAGTTTTTAAATCTCTTTTTGCGGAAGGCTGCTCATGATCAAGAGGTGTTCCGGCTCGACACGCCAACCGCCTATCTAGAGCGACATCCGACGCAGCAGGTGATCACGCCCTCTGCATCCAGTTGGGGAAACAAGGGACACTGGGAAGTTTGGCTCGACCAATGCAACGCGTGGATCTATCCCCACCTGCACGCGGCGGCACGGCGGATGACTGAACAAGCGAGGCAAGCGGGCGCCAATCCTCCTCCTGCTCAACAGCGTATTCTGCGTCAGATGGCACGGGAACTTCTCCTTGCGCAGTCGAGCGACTGGGCGTTTCTCATGAAAACTGGCACCGCATCCGAATACGCCACCCGCCGCACAAAGGACCATCTCCTCCGCTTCAACCGATTGTATAGCGATGTCGTGTCCAATCACCACAATGAAAGCTTCCTTGCGGACTGCGAAAACAAGGACAATCTGTTCCCTGACTTGAACTGGAAAGTTTACCAATGATGATTCTCACTGCACGCGCCCTGATAGCCATGAGCCTGATTGCTGGGGTTGCATCAGGCTTTTCACAAGAGCCAGACGCCCCAGCGTCTGATGTGCCCGACGATACAACTGAAGTCGCTGTTTCTCCACCGGTCCGAATCACATTTGCTCCACCCGAACTCTCCGGTCGCTTTGTCGTCGGTGTTTTCAACGCGGAGGGATTTCTGGTTCGGACGTTAATGACCGATGAGGATGAATCTGTCTTCGACATCGGGTTAAACGGATTTATTACGAGCTGGGACGGTAAAACGTCGGACGACAAAGATGCTCCCGCTGGTCGCTACTCTGTGAGGGGATCTGTCGTTGGTGGGGTCGAGGTGGAGGGGGTTGCTTATCATTTTAATGATTGGGTCGCGGAGGGCTGGAGCGACTGGCAAATCGTTGCCGATTGTATCTTAGTGGCACCCGACCGGATTGTTGCGTTGGTCGCTAAGGACTCGATTTGGACGCTCGTTGGCACTCCGATTGACGGCAAACCCCTTTGGCAGACGCCCCTGGGTGAGGACGTGGCGACCGCCCCGGTGATCCAAGCGGGCGCGGAGTGGGTCGTGATCCGCACTCCAGAGGGATTGACGGTGTTCTCTTCAACTGATGGCAAGCCAGCCGGCCGCATCGGCGGGGCCGGGGATGGGCCTTTCGCCGTTCGTGGGAACAGGCTCGTGGTTGCTTCGGGGAAACAAATCGTCGAGCACAGCCTGCCCGCCGGTGCTATCCTCCGACAATGGGAGGCACCCGGAATCGTAGCAGCGATTGCTGCCCTTCAAGAAGGGGCCGCAGTGGTCTTGGAATCCGGCAAAGAAATCGTGTGGACCACGCCAGATGGCTCGGAGCGGGTGGAAATCGATGTGTCCCCCCCGTTTCAATCACTGACTACCGGAGCGGATGGCCGTAGTGTTTGGATTGGAAACATCGATCCCACGGGTTCCTTTGTCCGTGAGGTGAACCCGGAGGATGGTGTGGTGCGAGAATTAAAGATTGAAAAAGGAGAGCCGCTGCCTGTGCGAATCTCTGCTACGGAGACCCGACTGGGGCTGCTCTATGCGTGGGATCGCTCCACCCGGTGGACTTGCCTGGAACGTGGCGCGGATGCGAAAACGACAGAATCTCCGGAAACGCAGACGGTTGATTGGACCATCACCGCAGATCGCCGCGTGGTGGGAAGCAAAGAATTCGGAATCGCTCCAGATGGCCTCGTCGCGGACGGGAGTGATGAAGAGTTGCCGGATTCCATTCAAGTGAAATTGCGCCCTAATCCGCTTCATCCTGAGCATCCGGACACGTTGGTGGTGGAAGCCCGCAGTGAAGAGGGACGCATTTGGTTGACGGCGGACAATGGCCTGCGGCTGCTCCCGCTCTCAGAGGCAAATGGCTGGTCACGAGTGGCCCTCATTGGCGATGTCGACATCGCGGAGGCCACGCTTTATCAAGGAAATGGATGGGTAGTTGAGGAATTCAATATCTCCGGGCTCGACCAAATCTCATCCTTTGACGGTGGCACATTTCTCCTTAAGGCCCCCTCCACGCAACCGTAGTTACTGCGATGCTTGTCGGCTATTCAAGTAGGAGCCGGCCGAGGGAATGTGCATCGCCTCGGCTTGTAGAGGGACGCGAGAAAATTGATCGAATAAAACATCGCTCAACCGCGATCGCCTCAGGATTTCCGAGCCAGGCGTGGCAATATCTGGTTCAGATTCCCAATAGTCGCTGTTCTATGGCGGGCTTTCGCTTTTTAAGGGTGCGGGAAAGTCCGCTTTTCCGGGATCCGTGTTTTTGTTGGATGGCGTCTGCTTCTTCCCTGGCGGCACTGCTTCGACGCAAGCCATAGAGGCGTTCCTTGGCCGCAGCGACGGCGGCTTTGTGGTCAACAATCCGCAAGGGATAATCGCGGCCTAGGATCACGCCACAGGCAGATTGCTCGGAGGCAGACATGAGCCAGGGTTCGTGAAGAAAGACGAGTGGAACATCGGCTAGTTCAGGGACCCAACGTCGGACAAAAAGCCCCTGCGCATCATGGTCACGCCCTTGCTTCACGGGATCGTAGATACGCAGCGTATTGATGCCGGTCGTTCCGCTTTGCATCTGGACTTGAGGATAGTGAACACCGGGTTCATAATCGAGAAAACATCGGGCGAGGTGCAAGGCAGGTTCTCTCCAAGGCAACCAGAGATCGTAGGACGCGAAGGACATCATCATCGCTCGCATGCGGAAATTCATCCACCCCGTCTCACGAACAGCCCGTAAGCAGGCATCGAGAAAAGGAAATCCGGTGAGTCCATTTTTCCATGTTGCCAACTTGGCCAAGTCAGGGTCCTCTGGCCGCAAGTCATCAGCCATCCTCCAAAGATTGCGGATTTCTAATTCCGGTTGGTCTTCGAGCTTTTGTTGGAAGTGGCACCTCCAGTGCAGCCGGGATTCGAAAGATCGTAACGACCCAAGCAGGTAAGGGGGGGCTACTCCGCCCTTTTTAAGACCTCTCAAAGCCTCCGCCCGTGCCCGGGCCTCTCGGACGAGAAGTTTCAGAGAGATCGTCCCCCAGGCTAGGTGAGGGCTCAATCGGGAGCACGCCTGCCATGCGGTCACCGGGCTGGACATGCTTTTGGAATAATTGGCACCCCGATGGTCCAAGAAGGATTGCAGCGTCTTTTGAGCCCGAGCCTCGCCGCCTTTTTGAAAGCGAGAGCCTCCGAGCGCAGGTAGCGAGAGAACGGGAATTTCCCCGGGATCGATGCCCGCCACGGCACGCAATTCGGGAGGGATCTCGATCACGGGTTGTGTCATCCGTCGTTCCCATTTCGTCGACCATCCCGTTCGGGATTTCAGTCGGCGAATGACGCCGTTTTGCGGGTGTTGGTGCCACGGCAATTGGTGATATCGGGCCCATGCTCCCACCGCTCTGTCCACGGCATACGTGATGAGGTTTCCAGTTTCCTCATGCGAGTAGATGGCGGCTAACCGGTGGCGCTGGTGCAGATTATTAAGCACATCCACGGCCTGCCCGGAGCGCACAACTAACGGGGCACCGAGATCAGTCAATTTCTGCCGGAGTTCGAGGAGGGATTCCCGAATAAACTCCCAATGCCGAGCATCAGAGTCTGGAGCAGAAAGAACTGCGTCCTGCACAATAAAAAGCGGCAGGATGCACCCCCCATCTACCCCGGATGCTTCCCAAGCGTGCAAAAGCGAGGCATGATCGAATACGCGCAAATCCCGCTTGAACCATACCAGATGGATTTTTTCATCCTGCTTCGTTCTCACAGTGATGAAACGTGTGGATCGCAGCGAACGAAACAAAATCTTTGCTCCTTCGCTGTTTTCCGTGGCTGAGCACGTTCAAACGCGACCCATCGTTGCCTGCATTGCCATCTGGATTTTGGAACCAAGGATCATGCGCCCGTCATTGTCTCTGCGTGGCGTGGTGATTTGCATGCTTGGGTGAGCGGTATTGTGCGCACCCTCGGTGGCGTGCCGGGGTCCGTAGTTGGTGTTTTTGATTAGGTTTATTTGATTCTAGAAACTCTGCGTGTTATCCATACGGGATTGAAAATAGTTGGTCGCACCAAGAGGCACGGAGTACACGGAGGTGGGCGATGGTGGAGTAGGGCTGCCACTGCTTGGTTACCCGTCAACCATTGCTTTTTCACACCCCGGATGCGATCCACACGATCCGCATCGGTATAATCCTTCAAATCCTGTTTAGTTCGCATTTATGCGCTGTGGTGGAATCAGAATGGACTGTGGAAATTAGCGAAAGCCGGGAACTTGCTGTCGCGCTCTGAAAGAGTTGGTGTGAAAGCGCTGATCGAAGGGTTGAGGGGCTGAATGGTTGAAGTGCTATTCGTGTTGGCCAATTCAACATCTATCCGATTCGCCCCTTCAACGAGTGCTCGTGCGCGCTCTTCCCATGAAAATCCGAAGCTGTTCCAAAGGATGCCGCCATCGTTGGCAGGAGCGTGGATGCCGTCCGTTTTGTAAACGAGGCAGGAGTTGTCTTTGAGGGTGAAGAATCCGTGGGCGAATCCGACAGGAATGTGGACAATGTGGCGGTTGGCGGCTGACAGCTCGAAGCCGACACTTTGACCAAAAGTCGGTGAGTTCTTTCGCAGGTCCAGCACGACGTCGATCACGCTGCCGGTGATGCAATAGACGAGCTTTTGGTGCGCGTGGGGAGGCGTCTGGAAGTGCATGCCGCGCAGGACATTTGCTGCGGAGGTGGAAAAAAATTCCTCCCGCACGGTCAGGGCAATTGCATGGGCAGCAAGCTGAACTTCATGAAACGGCTTCACGAAGTTCCCCCGCGCGTCCTCGAAGACGAACGGACGAAGGACTTTAACTCCTGGAAGTGGTTCGGAAATAAGGGTCATTTTTGAATGGTGAAAGTCGAAATCGGCTGCAATGGATGCACGAGCGACGGCCACGCACGCAAAGCGGGAAGTTCTGGATTTCTAGCATCCCGCAACTGCAGCATCGCTGCCGTGAGGCGCTCAACGCCTCAGCGGTTGAGCAATTCCATTCTCTCCCATGTTTCTTCTTGGTGGAAATACCGGGAATCGTTTTTTAGCCCTGTAACACCTCGCGTGAGGCGACAAATTCGCAGATGACTTTGATCATGTAGTCAATCATGGCCGGGGTGAGGCCCGGATATGTTCCGAGGAACATGGTTTGTTTCATAATGCGATCCGCACCGGGCAGTTCACCTGCGACACGCATGGCGGCCGGGTTGTCGCGGCGGAGTTGCACAAAGGCCGGTTGGCGAACCAGATTACCACCAAAGAGCATGCGGTTGCCGATCTTGTTTTCATCCAGATGCGCGGCAAGTTCCGTGCGGGTGAACGGCGCATCTTCTTTAATGGTGATCTTGAATCCGAACCATGAGCAGGACGTGCGGCAGCCTGTGTCGTCCCAAGTAAAGGTGCTGGCAATTGGCTGAGAAGCCAATGGGTAGAAAGGAGGAGCCGCGGAATCGTTGATAGAAGGCTTCGGTTCAACCTTTGAACTCTTCAATCCTTCCGCTGCCTCACGCTCCGTGGGAGGCACCCACGCAGTGGCATGGGTTGGGAGAGCGAAGTCGATGTATTTTTCCAGTCCGTAAAGTCCACGGCGGAGACGTTCCCAGTTTTGTTTACGGGCTTCGATGAAGTGGGGAAGGCGTTTGAGCTGCACGCGACCGATAGCGGCCTGCGTGTCGAGTGGTTTGACGTTAAATCCGATGTGACTGTAGATATATTTATGATCGTAGCCCTCGGGAAGTTCGCCGAGTTGCCAGCGGAAGCGTTTGCCGCACGTGTCGTCTTTACCGGATGCGCACCAGCAATCCCGGCCCCAATCGCGGAAGGATTCGGCGTAAGTTTTAAGGGGGGGGCGGCG
>JBGSMR010000174.1:0-18066 GCA_041740065.1 Chthoniobacterales bacterium | reverse complement strand
ATGGGTGAACGCAAGTCCGCTTGGTCGGATCGCCTTTTAGACAAGTCATTTCTTCATGTCCTTCCCGGTCTTCATGGTAAAAACTGGCATTTTCAGGCCTTCCAACTGCGGGATTTAGGATAATCTCCCGAGACCGAGGGTCAATAGCTCTTGGGCGTTGTGGAGGAATCCATCTCAGGTTTCCCCTCGTCGAGAATCTCTTGTGCGGTGAGAATCCGGGGTGCGGCACCCACGGGCACCAGCTCTGGCAGCACACTATCGTGCCCTAATCCGAAGTCATTGAACCGTCGGGCAGAGACCAGGACGCGTGACTCGAGACTGCCTACCGCTTTATTGTAGCTCTCGACAGCCTTGCCCAAACGTTGTCCGACATCGGCGAAATGGGATCCGAGATCGCTGATACGTTTGTAGAGGTCCTTTCCGAGCTCGGCGATTTTGCGGGCATTGTCGGCCATTTGTTCCTGCCGCCATCCATAGGAGACAGCCTTGAGCAACGTGATTAACGTGGTTGGGGTGGCAAGGATGACTTTTTGTTCCACGCCGAGTTCAATCAGCGAGGGATCTTCTTGAAGCGCAGCGCTAAAAAACGTCTCGTTAGGAAGAAAGAGAACCACAAATTCCGGCGTGGGCTGGAATTGTTCCCAATAAGATTTCCTACTCAGAGCCGCCATATGGTCGCGAATCAAACGCGCGTGTTCCTTGAGTTTGAGGCGGCGACGGGCCTCATCAGGTTCATCCATGGCCTCCAAAACGGCGGATAGCGGGGCTTTCGCATCCACGACAATATTGGTCCCGCCGGGCAGTCGAACAATGAGGTCGGGGCGCAAGCGACCGTCTTCGGTGGTGCTATTTTGTTGCTGATAGAAATCACACTTCTCAAGCATGCCAGCGAGCTCTACCACCCGTCGCAGTTGGATCTCTCCCCATCGCCCGCGGACTCTCGGGGTTCCCAATGCCTGGACCAAATTGCCAGCAACCTGCTGGAGACGATTTTGGGTGTCGAGCAAGTTGCGCACTTGCTCGGAGAGCCCCTCGTAGGCACCAATTCGAGCCTGCTCGATAAGCTGGATCTTTTCATCCACCTTGATTAACGATTCCCGCACCGGCTTCACCATTTCCTCGATCGCTTGCTGGCGTTTGGTCAAATCCCCGCGGGCCTGCTCATGGAACGTCTTCAACGTCTCGCCCGCAAGTTCGACAAAACTTTGGTTATTGCTTCGCAATGCTTCAGATGAAAGCGCCTTGAATGCATCCGATAGCTGGGCCTGCGCTTTATCGAGCAGGGCAAGTTTTTCGACCGCCGACTCCCGATCAGCCTGAGCGCGGATCTCCACTGCCGCGCGCTCAGCGGTGAGACGAGTCACCTCGGAGTGTAAATCATCCGATGCAGATCGAGCGCACGCCAACTCACTGGCTAGTTCCTCAAGGCGCGTGGTGCGGGCAGCGAGGGTGGACTGCACAGTCGCCAGTTCCGTGGACATGCGCACGCGCTCCTCCGCCGACTTTAGCGAATTGCGGAAATGGCAAAAAATCCACGTTGCTAGGCAGCCGACACCAAGACCTGCGGCAAAAATAAGCCAGGGAACGGTTACATCCATATTGTCAGGCCAGTGTAGAGGTGCGCCAGCCCATGCAGAGACAAAAAAGGCAGAAGCCTACGTCTGACAGGAATCCCATCAGCATCCAGACCTTAAAAAGCAGAGGGCGGCGGGGTTTCCCCCGCCGCCATGCTTGGCTACCCTACGTCCCTAGCAATTGTTTCTTAAACCGCCTCTTCGCCGGTTTCGTCCGTACGAATACGGATCGCTTCCTCGACAGGAGATACGAAGACTTTACCATCACCGATCTTACCGGTTTTGGCTGCCTTCACGATGGCCGCCGTTGCGCTCTCAAGGAGGGCATCGGACAAGACCACTTCAATTTTGATTTTAGGCAGAAAGTCGACCGTGTATTCGCTACCGCGGTAGATTTCCGTGTGCCCCTTTTGCCGTCCGAAGCCTTTGACTTCGCTGACCGTCATTCCCTCGATGCCGAGGTCTGCCAGCGCGTCTTTGACTTCTTCCAGTTTGAACGGCTTGATAATGGCTTCAATTTTTTTCATTTATAGATCTTTCAGTTTGATGCTTTCCGCCAGATTACGCTTCGGAGATCGGTTGGAAGTCAGGGTAGGCTTCCTGACCGTGTTCTCCGATATCCAGACCTTCGTTCTCTTCCTCAGCGGATACACGGACACCCATGATGAGTTTGAGCAAGCCGAAGACAACGAGTGAGAAGACGAACGATGTTGCACAGATGCTGAACGTTCCGAGCGCTTGGATCGCGACGGTGTGAGCGGCGTCGAAAGAGAAGATTCCCACAGCGAGAGTGCCCCAGACACCACAAATTCCGTGGACCGAAATCGCGCCGACAGGATCATCAATCTTAATTTTGTCGAAGAAAATGACCGCGAAAACAACCAAGAGCCCTGAAATAGCACCGATGATCACCGCACTGACAGGAGTCACTGTATCCGCACCAGCAGTAATGCCGACAAGACCGGCGAGAGCGCCATTAAGAGCCATGGAAAGATCGGGTTTTTTCAGGATCGCCCAGGAGCCGAACATGGCAGTGATGATTCCAGCTGCTCCAGCGAGACCAGTGGTTACAAACACAAGAGAGACCAAAACGGGATCTGCACTAAGAACAGAACCGCCGTTAAATCCGAACCATCCCAAGAACAGGAGGAACACACCGATTGCAACGAGTGGCATATTATGACCAAGGATCGGCTTGATTTTGCCATTCGGCAGATACTTACCCAAACGAGGGCCAAGAACGATCACGCAGGCGAGTGCAGCGAATCCGCCCACACCGTGAACGAGCGTCGAGCCGGCGAAATCTTTGAAACCAGCTTAGGAAAGCCAGCCACCACCCCATTGCCATGAGCCAGTGATTGGATAAAGAACCGCTACCAGAAGTGTAGCGTAAATCATGAACGAAGACAGCTTGACGCGTTCAGCCACAGCACCCGAGACAATCGTGGCGGCAGTTGCAGCAAACATTGCTTGGAAGATAAAATCCGCCCAAGTCGTCATGTCCAGTCCGTATCCAGCTGGAGTGAGCTTTGCGAAAATGGTTTGCGCATCCGTCACCGTGGGACTGTAGCCGATGCCAAATCCTCCAAAGCCAAGCCATCCGGTCGCAATCCATGCATCACCAGGATACATGAGCGAGAACCCGACTGCTGCATAAGTAAGAATACCAATCGCAACGATAAAGAGATTCTTAGTCAGAATATTGACGGCGTTCTTAGATCGGCAAAGGCCGCTCTCAACCGTCGAGAATCCTGCGTGCATGAGAAATACCAACGCTGCGGCGATGAGAATCCACAGGTTATCAATCATGAACTTCGTGTAGAGGATCGGATCCGCTTGAAGTGCTTCCATGGTGGTATATGGAGGGGCTTCTTCAGCAGGAGCCTCTTCTACTACAGCCGCGGCGACTGTTTCCGTGACAACGACGGCTTCCTGCGCATGGAGCGCGACCGGCAGACCTACTGACACTGCAAGCAGTGCCGAGGCTACCAGAGAAGCCAGATAATTTGAGCGTTTAAGCATTGGGTAACTTCCTTAATTGGGTTGGGTTGGTTTTGTTTTTTTCGATCACAATGCGCGAAGCGCTGCGACCGAAATATTCAAATAAGCAAATCCCGTGCCAAGTTCCAGAATTCGAGATACACCGGATTTCTAACGCCCTGCTCTTCTGTGGGATCCAGCAGAAATTATCCTGCCGGTTCCGCTGCGATTGCGGAGAAACGCAATCGGTTAAGCATCGGGCGATTCGCGTCCAGGGGAGGCCCGCTTCGCCGTGGACTGAATGGCTAGATCACGCAGTTGCCGTGGATCTACCGCTGCGGGAGATGAGGTCATTAGTTCCTGACCGCGGTTATTTTTAGGAAAGGCAATTACATCCCGGATGGAACCCGCTCCTGCGAGAAGCATGATCATTCGGTCCAACCCCAAAGCAATCCCGCCATGCGGTGGAGCGCCAAATTGGAACGCACGCAGGATATGGCCAAACATCGATTGTTGTTCGTCGGCGCTAATTCCAAGGATCGAGAACATCTTTGCCTGGAGGTCAGATTCATGGATTCGCAGGCTGCCTCCACCGAGTTCGACTCCATTGAGAACGACGTCGTAAGCCACTGCGCGGACGCTGGCCAGATTACCCGATTCCAGCGCAGGCATGTCCTCTATCTTTGGCCGGGTGAACGGATGATGCACGGCATTCCATCTATTGTCCTCCGCACTCCAAGCTAGGAGCGGAAATTCGGTGACCCAGAGGAAATTCAATTGGTCAGGATCCGTGACCTGTTTCAAAATATCAGCAACGCGTAACCGGACTCTTCCGAGCACTTCACAGACGACGTCCCATTTGTCGGCACCAAAAAGCACAAGATCGCCTTCTTCCAGAGCAAGGCGTTCTGTGAGCGCTGCCTTTTCGGCATCGGAGAAGAATTTGACGATGGGTGATTTCCATTCCCCATTTTCCACCTTAATGAAAGCAAGTCCTTTCGCTCCGTGGAGTTTTGCGAGGTCGGTGAGTTCATTGATCTGGCCGCTCGTGATTGAGGCAAAGCCTTTTGCATTGATCGCTTTAACCGAGCCACCAGAGTCGAGAGCACTGCGGAACACTTTGAATTCCGACGCGCCAAACACATCTCCAAGATCCACGAGTTCCATTCCAAACCGGGTGTCCGGTTTATCGCTGCCGTAGCGATTCATTGCATCTGCGTAGGTGAGACGGGGAAATGGTGTGGGGATGTCCACACCACGTGCTTCGCGGACGATGATCGTTAGTAATTTTTCGATGAGCGCAAAGATTTCTTCGTCGGTGGTAAACGACGCTTCCACGTCGAGCTGCGTAAACTCAAGCTGACGGTCTGCCCGGAGATCTTCATCCCGAAAGCATCTGGCAATCTGAAAGTACCGTTCGATCCCTCCGACCATCAGGAGTTGCTTGTATTGCTGCGGCGCCTGGGGCAACGCGTAGAACGCGCCTGGGCTGAGCCGGGCCGGAACGAGGAAGTCGCGTGCTCCCTCCGGCGTGCTCTTCGAAAGCACCGGGGTCTCGATTTCATAGAACCCCTCACCATCCATGACGTCCCGGATGGTTTTTGTCACCCGGTGGCGCAACTTCAGATTTGCAGCCATTTCCGGGCGTCGTAAGTCCAGATAGCGATACTCCAGGCGTAAGTCCTCATTGACCACACGGGAATCGAGTGGAAATGGAAGGACGTCAGATTTATTCAGGATCTCCAGAGCGGAGGCCACGATTTCAATGGCACCAGTCAGTAACCTCGGATTTTCTGTTCCCTCTAATCTTGGAGTCACAACGCCGACGATGCGAATCACATCTTCGCTGCGCAACCCGTGAGAAAGGCCCGCTACCGCCGGAAATTCGTCAGGACGGAATACAATCTGCGTGATCCCCTCGCGGTCCCGCAAATCGATAAAAATAACGCCGCCGTGGTCGCGCCGGGAATCCACCCATCCGCTCAGTGTGACAGTAGTTCCGGCGTGGTCGGCGCGTAGTGCGCCGCAGGTGTGCGATCGATAGTTCATGGAAAAGTCGGCTAGGATGCCTTGGATTGCAGCCATTCGGCAAGTGCCGTGTGCGGGATGATTTGCTCCGTACGTGCAGCGAGATCCTTGATTTTGATTTCAGGCCATTCCGCTCCAACCAATATTGCGGCTCTTGCCCCCGATGCTTCTGCTGCCTGAAACTGCTTACCTGTTTTCATGGGTAGAAAAGGAAATTCGCAACGATGACCAGCATCACGGATCGATTGCACGAGGGCGATCGCTTCGCTCCGTCTCGACTCATCCGCAACAATGCAGTAGATTTCAACTGCGGGATCTGCGGCGATCGCAGCATTCCGCTGTGCCAACGCGGGCGGGGTGTCATCGATCAAATTAGCGACGACTACATCTCCCATACCAAATCCAATGGCCGGGAGGTCGACAGCGCCATCACTCAAATCAGCGAGCAATCGATCGTAACGGCCGCCGCCCGCCAACGCGCGACCCGCGCGCCCCCGATCAAAAACCTCGAATACAAGCCCAGAATAATACGCAAGCCCTCGAACAATCGAAAGATCCACCTCAACGAAATCACTGAGCCCGCGCGCTCTAAGTTCGGCCAATATAGCGTCGAACGCCGATGGCGAAGGACCAGCAATAAAATCCTGCAACGCCGTCAGTGAGACACCCGTGCCTACCAACTTCGCCTCCAAGGCCTCTGGCGTCTCGCGCTCAATTTTATCAATCACAGCCATGACTTTAGGAATTACCGATTCCACGCAGCCGCAGGAGGATAAAAATTCTGTCCACGCCCGTCGATCGCTGAGACGAACAACAATATCCGCCGCACCGAAGCCCAACGCACGCAATTGATCGATCACCATTGCGATCAATTCCGCATCACTTCCCGCAGATTGATCTCCGATAATGTCGGCGTTAAATTGCACAAATTCGCGCAGCCGGCCCTTCTGCTGCCGCTCATACCGGAAGTAGGATGCTATACTGAACCACTTGAGAGGCTTTCGATAGTGTCGCTCGCGGGCGATCACCATTCGCGCCAGTGTGGGCGTCATCTCTGGTCGCATCGCTACCCGCCGCCCGCCACGGTCTTCAAACAAATACAATTGCGTGAGAATCTCCGCTCCCGATTCGTTCTTTTTTTCGTAAAGCTCAGTGGACTCCAACACCGGACCGTCCATTTCAATAAATCCATACTGACGGGCAACTTGGCGCCACCGCGTGAGAATATAATTTCGTTTCGCAAATTCCTCAGGGAAAAAATCGCGAAATCCGGGTAACGACTGCATCATTTAATTATCGAACACAATTCCGCCATTGGATGGCAATCACGTATCATCGGACCATCGTGATTTGAGCGGGCCAGTAGAAATCACCTGTTAATTTTTCGGTGCCTCGGCAAGCACATCGTCCAGATCTCTGATAGAGCCATCAGGAAAAAGTAACAGGGCGCCGCGTCCATGCACATTAGCAATCTCGACAGCCCATGGCTGCGTGTTCCATCGGCGAGGAGTGCTGGGATTTGCATCAAACATCGTGGGGGAGTAATGGACAAGCGGAGACTGGCGATGCTGTTGCAACTTACCAAGACGCAAGACGGCCGGGCACTGCCATGTCTGCGGGGTCATTCCGTATGGTCCCAAAGTCTTCATCCACCAGTTTTCATATTGGGTTTGCTGCGAAATATCAAAATCTGGCTGCTGAGGCCATTTCATCTGCTCCTGCAAATACGTGTCGAGTGCGATGTGGAGGTTTCGCAAATTGGCGGAGCACTTCGAGCGATCCGCCGCACCAGGTAACCTTGACATCACTGTCATAACCAAAACCGCGAGAATAGCCATAATCCCCAAGGCCGCTAGCAGTTCAACTAAAGTGAAACCTTTAGATCTGCGGAGTGGAAAAAGCATAGATAAAAATACAAACTCCGCGCCTGTTGCCAAGCGCGGAGTCTGAAAGATACGATGAAAGCTCTCTTTGGGTTAGTTCGCCTGTTGGGTAAATCCGCCTTGGGCGGTAAAGCTCGTCCGGACTCCATCAAACTTGAACTTACTACCGGGGACAAGAGCAGGGGTGGTAGTTCCAGGTGTCAAAAGACCTTCACTGCCCGGGATTACAACTTGCGCCGTGTTAATAACAACACCGGTCTGGGTACCACCACCGATTATAGTTGCTTGACTTTCAGCGATGCCAATGAATGTAACTCTCTCCTCACCTGCTCCGATGATCTCACCAGTCCCACTGAAGAAAGACATGCGGTCTTCGAGGTCTAATTTCCCAGAGAATGAACCTGAGGCTCGATTGCCTCGAACGACAAAAAGCGCTGGCAACTCTACGGTTCCCTGATCATTTGTTGGAACTGTGAAATCCTGTCCTCCCAAAACTCCGGCCAAACTTTTCCCGTTGATAGCGGCAGTTGTCGTGCCTGAAGTCACGACTCCATTGACGAAGAAAACGTAAGTATTTGCGGAGGCGATCGGCGATTGAACACCATTCTGGTAGGCAAAACGAATGATTCCCGTGAGGTTCGATCCCCGTGCGATAGCCTGATAACTGCCATCGCTTCCGCTTTGCAGGGGCGAGAGGTTTGTGAACGGAGGAGGGCCGCCGAATGAGCCAGCTAAGGCAGACGACGCGACACCAAAAGCGAGGAGGGAGCACAGGAGTGAAATCTTCATTGGATTGTTGTTGTTTTTCATGCTTCACCCGATTGGGTCAAGCGAATTATAGAATTATCGAGGAAAATCGTCAGAGTTTCGAGGCCATTTCAGCAAAACGTTTTGCGGCAAATGCAGTCAGGGCAGGACGGGCGAGTGGTAGGATCGCCTTGAAGATCCCAAATAGTATTCCCATTGCCGTGATCGACTTCGCGGACTTGGCTACCACCTCAGATTCCGAAGATGGCTTTAATTTGCCGAGCGGCTTAGTCCTGCGGTTTTTCGGACGAACGAGTGCCGCGACGAATCCGACGACGGCGGCTCCACCGAGCCAACGGGCAGGACGATCCCGGATCGCGTCTTTGGCACGCGATGGGATGTCCATTTGAAACTTGAAAGCCGTCACGTCGCGCGCAATTGCACGTCTACTAGCCTCGACTTCTTTGAGCAGGATGTCCGGGATCATGACGCGTCGCGGGCTGAACCACTGCCGCGCAGAGCGGCCAGGTCTTTCTTAATCTCTGCGCCTGTCATTGAAAAGACGGGGGTGCGAAAATGTGCACGCACATGGGTCGCGCAGAGAACGGCGATGAGAAGATGGAAGACCGCCAATCCAAGGGTGATCCAAATCCATGCTACGCCAAATAGAGCAGCAATCGCAAATGCGATAAAAAACAGGATCGAAAAATATGCCACCCCAGAAAAAAGGAGGGCCGCAAGCAGCATCACCCCGAGGCGCACATACAGCCCGAGCGCATCCCGGCCCTCAGCACCAGCAAGCGCTCCCAGCGCTTGGAAGTGCCGGACAAACGATCCGAACATTCGCAATCCGTCGGGCACAATCCCGCCAGAGTAGGGGGGCGCCTGCCCCGCGCCTTTTCCTGATGTCATGATGCTAGTTAGCGAACGGATTGCTGATTCGAGAAGACACGCTCGTTGAAAGCGTCCTTAGCGGCGGATAATGAGACCAATGATAAACCCGACTCCGACAGCAATGCCAATGGATTGAAGAGGTTTTTCGCGGATGAACAACTCGGCTTCCGTCTGGTACGATTGTGCTTTGCTGGATGCCTGGCCAATGGCTTCTTGGGCGCGACCTTTCACTTCTTCAGCCTTGTTGGTGGCCTGCGTTTTAAGTTCCGCATATTTTGCGGTGGCAGCCTCGGAGAGATCCTTTGCTGCAAGACCCAGTTGCTCTTTGCTGGTGGAGATCGCGGTGCCAGCGTGTTTGCGGCCGGTTTCGATCACTTCTTTTGCTGCCGCAGTGGTTGCGTCTAAAGCAGCCTTTGCGTGAGCAGTCCCGCTTTCAAGTTTCTGATCTGCCAGTGTGGACGATTCGAGTGTGGATTCGGACATAAAGTGCCTTTCAAGGTTAAAATTCGCTGGCAGTGTGAATCAATCCCGTCAGATCATCAAGGAAAGAACCACCACGCGTATGGATTTATCGAAAATCGCAATGGCGGTGCGGGTAAAAATTTTCTAAGAATGCCGAATGATGCATCACGTTTTTGCTCCAGGCCGCGTTGAGCTATTGGGAAATCATACCGATTATAACGCGGGCGTGGTGATGGCCGCGGCTCTCGATCTGGGGACGACGGCGACCGGCGAAACATCCACGGGACCCAGGATCCATCTGCGAAGCGCAGGATTTCCTGAGGTGGTTGTTGATGCCTCGGCGCCGCTGCATCCATCGGGCGATTGGAGCGACTACCCGGTGGGGGTGATCGCAAAATTTATTGAAGCTGGGTATGCGGTCGGAGGATTTAAGGCCGAATTTTCATCCAACCTCCCGGTCGGAGCCGGGTTATCGAGTTCGGCGTCGATTGAGGTCGCCACGGCAGTGCTGCTCTGCCGGTTGTTCGACTGGGAAATCTCGCCGATGGATTTGGCGAGGTTGTGCAGAAAGGCGGAAAATGAATTTGCGGGCGTGAACTGCGGGATCCTGGATCAGGTGTCGAGTATTTTCGGAAAACGCCAGCACGCGATCTTTTTGGACTGCCGTGCGGAATCCGTGCAGCGCGTGCCATTTCCGGAGGGCGTCGAGCTTTTAGTCGTCCACTCAGGCGTAAAACATGCCCTCACGGGGGGAGAATACAACGAGCGCCGGGATCAGTGCTTCGAAGCGGCCCGGATCCTCGGCGTGCCGGCGCTCCGGGACGTATCGACAGCCGACCTCTCGCACCCAGGACTACCGGATCTTGTCCGGCGGCGCGCTGCTCATATCACCGGAGAAAATGAGCGGGTTTTTGCGGGGCTTTCCGCTTTGGAATCGGGGGACCTCGAGACGTTTGGACGCCTGCTCACCGCCTCCCATAGAAGCTCCATAGATAATTTCGAGAACAGCACCCCGGAGTTGGATGCACTCGTAAGAATCGCCACCAGCCAACCCGGAGTGCTCGGTGCACGACTGACCGGCGGCGGATTCGGTGGTGCAATCATCGCTCTCGTGAGGGCAGAAAATGTTGAAAGCGCACAGACCGAAATTATTTCTAAATACCTCATCGATATGAAGATAAATACCAATGCATACCATTGCCGCATGGGCGATGGTGCGATTCCCACCGCCTGACCTGTGCTGGAACTGGACAATCCTGCGTGTCCGTCGATACTGACTTGCTAAATCATGGAAGCGACACTCCGCATCGTCACCCGCGACATCCTCGCCTCGTATGCCGCCGTTGGGGGCATGAACAACACGGACGGATCCAATCTCCCGTCCAAAGGAGGCGTAGATACCATTTGCACGGATTTACTGCAGGTGCTCTTTCCGGGATTTCACGACGACGAGGCGGTGCACGGCGAGTTTTTATCCGAGCTCACATTTCACCGGATCATGAGCATCGCGGACCGTCTCGAAGATCAAATCTGCCGCAGTCTGCGAATTGGCGACCCGACCTGCCCCGAAGCGCGTGCTCGGGTCTTACTCACCGATTTTTTAATGTCTCTGCCGTCCACCCGTGAACTTTTACAGACAGACATTCAGGCGGCTTACGAGGGCGACCCTGCGGCGGTGAGCACCGAGGAGATTATTCTTTCCTATCCTTGTGTGGAGACCATCGCGATCCAGCGTTGTGCTCATACCCTCTACCGGGCGGGAATTCCAATTATTCCGCGGATGATGACCGAATGGGCGCACGCGCGGACCGGCATCGACATCCATCCTGGCGCTCAGCTGGGCACCCATTTTTTTATCGATCATGGCACCGGAGTGGTCATTGGCGAAACGTGCGTGATTGGAAGTCATGTGAAGCTGTATCATGGCGTTACTTTGGGTGCGCGAAGTTTTCAAAAAGATGAGGAAGGGCACTTGGTCAAAGGGGGCAAGCGCCATCCCAATGTCGAAGAGGGGGTGACCATTTACCCCAACTCGACTGTGCTTGGTGGCGAAACTGTCATCGGACGCGAGTCCACGATTGGAGCCAATGTTTTTCTCATGCATAGCGTGCCCGCGCGGTCGCTCGTCACCTATGAGGAGACACAACTTCGCGTGATATCGAAACGGGATTCTCAACCGGCGGGATTGGAATGGTATATCTAGATTATAACGCCACCACCCCATTGGCACCCTGTGCTCTCACAGCGATGCTTCCGGTGCTCGAACATGATTACGGGAATCCATCGAGCATTCATGGCGTCGGCCGGCGAGCGCGTGCAGTTCTCGACGACTCACGGGACACGATGGCGGGTATTCTCGGCGTGCGACCCCATGAGATCATTTTCACAGGCGGGGGCACTGAGTCTGACAACTTGGCCATCCTTGGGCTGGCGCGAAGTGCACAAGGCCGGGGCAAACACCTGATCACCGCAGCAACGGAGCACCACGCGGTGCTGCACGCATTCGAATTCCTCGCGCGGCACGAAGGTTTTGAACTCACCGTTTTACCCGTGCAGGCAGACGGGATGATTGATCCGCAACGGCTCATCGATTCCCTGCAGGCAAATACGATCCTGGTATCGATCATGTCCGCGAACAACGAAACCGGCGTGATTCAACCCATTGCGGAGCTTGCGCATATTTGTCGATCCAAGGGCCTCGCCTTTCACAGCGACATGGTGCAGTCGTTTGGTAAGCAGGACGTAAAAACCCGTGACCTTGGAGTGACCGCGCTCAGCATCGCATCCCATAAATTTTACGGTCCCAAGGGGGCGGGTATTTTGTATCTGGAGGCAGGACAGGATTTGCAATCGCTCCATTTGGGAGGAGCTCATGAGAATCAACGCCGTCCTGGTACCGAGGATGTTGCTGCCGTGGCAGGCATGGTCGCTGCGGCGGAATGGGTCACCGAGGGAATGAAGGCGGAACAATTTCGCCTTCACCTGCTGCGAGAGCGGCTATGGGATGGGGTAAAGCGGATTTTCCCTGCGGCGATTCGAAATGGGGAACCCGACTACACGCTCGCCAACACGCTCAATGTGAGCTTCCCCCGCGCTGATGGCGAAATGCTGCTGATTGGGCTGGATTTGGAGGGAATTGCGGTGTCCAGCGGGTCGGCGTGCATGGTCGGCTCGGTCCAGCCCTCACACGTACTGATCGCGATGGGAGTCGAACCCGCATTGGCGAAATCCACCGTGCGGTTTTCGTTAGGGAAACCCACGACCTGTGAAGAAATTGATGCCGCTATTGAGGGACTGAGCCGGGTGATTGACCGGCAATTTCCACAACTGCAACCTAAGGCGGCCGCATGAGCCGGGCGGTGCGTCAACTTGCGTTTGATTTCGGCATGAGTCTGCTCCGACGAATCAGACCGGCAGAGAAACCGCCTCAGCCGAGCAGAGCCCGCACGCAGAGGCATCTGCGGCAAGACCCGATCCTTGAGGAAGTCGCGCGCGTTCTGTTGAAACAAGTGGGATGCAAAGAGCTCTCCAAGGAGGTCTCGGTTTCTTGGAACCCTCGGCTCCGGACAACGGCTGGGTTGGCGTGTTATCGCACGCGCAGTGTCATTTTAAATCCGAAGCTCATTGAAGTATCGTCCGAGGAGGTGCAGATCACGTTGCGTCATGAATTGGCCCACCTCGTGGCCCAGGCACGCGCGGGCCGACGCAGGGTTTCACCCCATGGCGCAGAGTGGCAGCAAGCTTGCTCGGATCTGGGAATTCCAAATGAAGCGCGCTGCCATAACCTCCCGTTTAAGCAGCGTCGGGTCACACGACGGCACTTTTATCAATGCCCCGAATGCGGGGAAACCCTGGCACGGGTGCGACCGATCAAAAGACGTGTCGCATGCGTGAAATGCTGCCGCAAATTCACCGGTGGAAAATATTCTGAGCGATTCCGGTTCCGGCTCATCGAAATACCGGATCGCGTCGCAGCGTAGCTATTTTCTTTCCATGGCACGGGCCACAGATTCCTCGACTACTTGATCTGCGGTAACGCCCTCCGCCTCGCCCTCAAAATTCAATATCAACCGGTGCCTCAAAGCGGGAGCCGCCACGGCGCGGATATCATCCGATGCGACATGCAGACGTCCCGCAAGCAGGGCCTCGATTTTTGCGCAGAGCAAGATCGCCTGCGCCCCGCGAGGACTCGCGCCGTAGCGCACGTATTTTGACGCGAGAGGAGTTGATTCAAGGCGGGCGGGATGCGTCGCCATCACCACTTGGACGACCTTTTCCTGCACTTCACGCGCAACGGGCACTTCCCGGACAAATTGCTGAAATCTCAGGAATCCCTCGATTGCTCCAAACACGCGGTCAGGCTCCGCGTCTAAACCTGCGGTGGTGCGATCCAATATTTCGTGCAGTTCAGAGGCACTGGGATATTCGACCAGCAGCTTAACTAAAAACCGATCCAATTGTGCTTCGGGCAACGGATAAGTCCCCTCCATTTCCAACGGATTCTGGGTCGCGAGGACAAAAAACGGATTGGGAAGCACATGCGATGTACCGGAAATCGTCGCATTGCGCTCTTGCATCGCCTCCAGCAACGCACTCTGGGTCTTGGGAGTGGCACGGTTGATTTCGTCGGCAAGCAGGATGTTCGTGAACACCGGGCCTTTTTGAAATTGAAACACCTTTCGCCCAGAATCCTCGGCAATGAGATTGGTCCCAACAATGTCCGCCGGCATGAGATCAGGCGTGAACTGAATGCGCGAAAATTCCAATCCTGTAGCGGTTCCGAGTGTTCGCACGAGCAATGTTTTCCCTAATCCTGGAGCACCCTCCAAGAGCACGTGGCCATTGGCAAAAAGAGCCGTCAATAAACGCCTCACGATGTCCGATTGTCCAACAATGACTTTGCCAATCTCCCCTTCGAGTCTTGCAAATAAATCAGCAAATTCCTGCGCCCGGGCTGCGATGTCGGTAGTCATGGATCGTAGTTCCTACAGTGCTTTTCGCCGTCATGGCAGGAGAAAAAACCGAGCTACGGTGACTCGTCTTCTCCGAGGCTTTCAAAATATCGGCGCACTAACTCGCGGGCACCAGGTGGAATATCTTCTATGACTAGCGATCGCTCACGAAATTCTATGGATCGGGCAACGCCGATTTGCTGCTCCCGCGTCGACGCATTGGTGCTTTCCCGAGACACCATGGAAAATCCACGTCCTGCTCCGTCATCACCTTCAGCGACCTGTGTGGAGAGGTCGGGACCATCCACGTCCTTTAACGGATCGGAATACCGCCCAACATTCGCGCCACCAAAGTCTTGTTCGCTGCCAGGGCCGGGTGCTGCGGCAATAGATTCCTGCGGTCCCGCTGCAGTTGGAATTTTTCCAGCAGCGAGACTATCGAGTAGGGATTTCGCTGCATTGGGGTCGCTACCTGCACTGTCTCCCACGCGAGAATCTTCAGAATCAGAAGTCCCTGCGGCAGCCTGTTTTTTATCCTCCAGACGCGACGCCAACCGTTCTAAACGCCGCGAAAGTTCATCGTCGGATTCCATGCCGGGAGCGGGAATCGAGGGATCAGCTGTGACCGCAACGGCAGGCGTCGGACCTTGGGGACCTAACTTTGAAGGAATACTGGATCGTTCGCCTATGACTCCGTCCAGCGCGGGATGGTTGCGTGCGCCCGAGTCGTCTACTGCATTGGCCAGTGCTCGAATTCCCACGAGGGCGGATGCCAACGCACGAACTGCGACTTCCTGAGATTGGTGGGATTGATTCTCACGCAACCGATCCGCCTCATTCTTCAAGTCCCGCGAGACCTCCGCGAGTTCCGGGGCGGAAGCGTCCACGTCCATCGCTGCCTCCATTAACAATGCCGAAACCCTCTGACGTTCAGGTGCGGTCGTGTTCAGTTCGATATGAAACGCAAGCTGAAGGCCACCTGCTGCAGCGAGAAATGCGACGACAACTCCAAGCATTCCACGGGGGATTTTCGCCGGTTGCATCGGCACGACCGCCTGTGACACAAATCCCTGCATTTCCTGTCTCAGTGCGTCATTCCAGTCGAGGGAAGCGCTTCGCATCGGCAATGCCACCCATGTGGCGAACCGGTCCGCAGCGCCGGGAACCATGCGATCCAAGGAAGCTGCGGCCTCGTTCAATGGCACTTGGACGAGAAAATACGTGATCAGCAGAAGCGATAACGCGGTCAAGCCAAGCAATCCTACAAGCAGCGCTGATGCTGGTGGCATCCCAAGCGAAAATCGGAGGGATGCAATAATCAAAAATAGCCCGGAGGCGCCGACCCAACTCCAGACGCAAAGATCCACCCATCGCCGTATCTTAAGGTTCCTTCGCATGCGCGTCAGGATCAGATCCGGGGCGGTCGCAATGGTGGTCTGGTTCACTCCCCCACGCATCCACCACGAGCCCCTCGTGCGCAAGAAAGAATCGCGAGTATCCGACCTGACCCACAGGGATTTTTTGCAAATCGACTTGAATTTGCGGTATGTCAGGATTTGGGGCATCGCCGCTTGACCCAAAGAAAGCAGTGCTCGTAACTTGAGGGACCGCATACCTCATGGAAAAATTGCACTATCACCAGATTCTGGTCATCAACTGTGGGAGCTCATCGATTAAATTCGCTCTCATTGAGCTTCCCAAGGGAGACGTGCTCGCCAGCGGTCTTGCGGATCGATTGGGAACAACTGACGCAGCTCTAGAGGTTATTGCAGCAGGTTGCCGGGTTCCCACCACGCTCGCTGCACCGGACCATGGCAGCGCGCTGCGCGCGATCATCGACACGTTGGAGGCGAAACTTGGTGACAGGCTGAAAATTACAGCTATCGGGCATCGAATCGTGCATGGCGGGGAGTTTTTTCGGACTGCAGTTCGCATTAATGAGGCGGTTGTGGCGCAAATCGATGAATGCTCGAAGTTGGCCCCACTGCATAATCCGGCCCATGTCCTTGGCATCCGGACCGCATTCGAATGCTTCCCCGACGTGCCACAGGTGGCTGTGTTTGATACGGCCTTTCACCAGACGCTTCCCGCTCAAGCGTACTTGTATGCGATTCCTTACGAATACTACGAGACACTTGCGGTGCGCCGATATGGCATGCACGGCACCAGCCATCACTACGTCGGGATGCAGGCTGCGACTGCACTGGGCCGCCCCTTCGAATCCGTATCCCTGCTCACCGCCCACCTCGGAAACGGATGCAGCGTTTGCGCAATTCGTGATGGCATCAGCGTGGATACCTCCATGGGGCTAACTCCATTAGAAGGGGTCATGATGGGCACACGAAGCGGGGATGTGGATCCCAACCTGCATTTATTTTTACAAGAGAATGCCGGACTTTCTCTCGAGGAGACCACAACGATGCTCAATCGAAAAAGTGGTCTACTCGGAGTGTCCGGAGTAAGCAATGACATGCGCACGCTCACAGCCGCCGCTGCTGCGGGCAATGCCCGCGCCGCACTTGCCATCGATCTTTTTTCGTATCGCCTCGCCAAAGGAATACTCGCCCTCGCTGCGGCCCTCGACCGCCTGGATGCCATTGTTTTTACTGGAGGCATCGGCGAGAACTCCGCAGGTATTCGCTCTAAAACCTGCTCCCATCTCGGCATCCTCGGCATTCAGGTGGACGACGCCCGGAATGCCGACGCCGGAAAATCTTCAGGAGGAATCATTTCTCCAGCTTCGTCCAGCGCACCGCAAGTGATGGTGATCGCCACCGATGAGGAATGGATGATCGCCCGCTCGACAGAATCTATACTATCAGAACCTCCCCTGCCCGCAATCTTATGAAACGCACCCTTTATTTCGCTCCGGCAGCCAGCAGTGCTGGTCTGACCACCGTCACCCTCGGAATCGTCCGTGCACTCGACCGCATCGGCATCCGCGTGGGATTTTATAAACCCATCGGCCAATCCGTCTCTGCAAACGATCTCATTGAACGCTCCACGCATTTCATCCGGCAGACGACAAAGCTGCCTGTGGCTGATCCGATGTCGCTCGAGCAGGCCACCCAGTTCCTGTCCGACGGGCACATGGATGAGCTGATGAGCCGGGTGATTGATGGATTTCAAGCCTCTGCGGAAAACACGGATATTATGATTGTCGAGGGACTCGTCCCAACGATGGACAATCCATACGCCAGTTCGCTGAACGTCGAGCTAGTCAAGACCCTTGGAGCGGAAGTCATCTTGGTTGGCAGTATGGCAGGGCTAGATCCCTCGCAGCTCCGTAGTCAGATTGAATTGGCGGCGCGCCCCTTTGGCAGCCTAGATGATTCGCGCCTTGCAGGCTGCGTATTAAACCGGGTGCACGTGCCGAACGGGCTCTCGCTAGCAGCAGTTACCGCACAACTCAGAGACGAATGTTCCCGACTTCGCAAAGGCGGACTTCCGATGATCGCAGCCATTCCATCAAATGTTGACCTCACGCATTGCCGCACGATCGACATTGCCCGTCACCTCAACGCAAAAATTCTTCACCCGGGAGAC
>JBGSMR010000113.1:0-4509 GCA_041740065.1 Chthoniobacterales bacterium | reverse complement strand
TACAGACACCAGCGATGTCGATCTGCTGGTCCAGTTCGGGGAAATGTCGCCCGGCGACTACGCCCGCCACTACTTTGCGTTCCTTCATGCCGTTGAGGATGCGCTTGGTCGCCCAGTTGATCTCCTCACCCCGGGTTCCGTCCGTCGCCCCTCTTTGCGTCACAACCTCAGTCGCGACTCCATCCTGCTTTATGAAGCCGGAGGCTAGAGAAAACCTCGAAGCGGTCCTCGTGCATGGAGCATACATTCAGGATTTCGTTTCTGGACTAGACTTCGATGCCTACCTAAAAGACGCCCGCACTCGGTTCGCTGTCGAGCGATCCTTTGAAATCATCGGCGAAGCCCTGAATCGCACTTCAAAAATCGAGCCCATTGCGATGGAAGCCTTGCCCGAATTTCGTAAAATCATCTCTTTTCGAAACATCTTGGCTCACAGCTATGACGGCATTGAGGAGAAAATCGTCTGGTCCGGGTTCAGGACATAGGTAACACATCAGGTTCAGGACATAGGTAACACTTTCTCTCCCAAGAGGGGTAGAAAAACCGATGCCATGGACACACCTGACAAAAATGAATCAACGAATTGAATTCGTGTTAAAAGCACAAACTACCACCAATTTCCGGGCACTTTGCCAAGAATATGGAATCAGCACCCGGGTAGGCTACAAGTGGCAAAAGAGGTTTTTGAGCGTGGGCCTGGATGGCCTTAGGGAGCAAAGCCGGCGCCCCAAAAGCAGTCCCGAAGGATTGAAAGAAGAGGTGGTATGCCGGATCATTCGATACCGGGAGCGGCATCCGACTTGGGGGGCACGAAAGTTGCAGGAACTTTATCTGCGCGGCCATGGGGAGCCGCCCAGCGAAAGCAGCATAAAGAGGGTGCTTGAACGCAGTGGTTTGGTGAAAAAGCGACGCATTCGTAAAGCTGCTGCAGGAGGGCGACTGGCGAGCGGAGTTCGGGCGCAAAAACCCAACGACGTATGGACTGTGGATTTCAAGGGCTGGTGGTATGACAGCGCGGGTCGTTGTGAACCGCTGACGGTGCGCGATGAATTTAGCCGGTATGTTTTGGAAGTGCGTGCAATGGCAGATGCGCGGGGAGCTTCGGTGCGTGCGTGTTTGGAATCCCTCTTTGAACGGCATGGATTGCCTGGATCCATTCGCAGTGACAACGGGAGTCCATTTGCCTCTGCACGAAGCCTGCTGGGCCTCTCGCAGCTTTCAGTCTGGTGGTTTTCTCTGGGGATAAACCTTGAACGTGGCCGGCCTGCGTGCCCCCAGGATAATGGCGGTCATGAGCGGATGCATTTGGATATAAGCCGCCAATTGCAACAGGCAGGATACACGGATCCGGCAGGCGGCCTTTGATCTATGGCGCAATGAATTCAACCACGAGCGGCCACATGAAGCGTTGGCAATGAAGTTCCCGTGTGAGGTCTACACATCCTCGACACGAAGCTACACAGGCACTCCGGATCAACTCGAGTATCCAGGGATAGCTTGCCGGAAGGTCAAAACTGGAGGGTGTATTTCCTGGGAGGGCGAACAATACTTTATCAGCACGGCACTGCGTGGCTGGGACGTGGGATTGACACCTGGAGACGAGGGGCGTTTTGATGTAAAATTCGCGGGCTTGATCCTCGGACAAATCGAGCCATCCAGCGCCGCATTCCTGCCTGTGATCCCAACGTCAAAAAATACAGAATCCCAAAAGAATGGACAATAACCCTCCCCCATTTTGCGCCGCCTATTCGGGCTCCACTCCGGCCTCCGGCCCGTTCGGCTACGCCTCACGGGCCGAAGGCCTCCGCTGCGCCCGAATAGGCGGGAAACCCCTCCTCGACAACAAAACCACAACCAGAAACAATCACCCACCAAGGCACCGAGTGTTACCCATGTCTTGAACCCAAAGTGTTACCTATGTCCTGACCGCACCCGTAACTTTTCCACCTTTCAGGTTTCCCGTTTCAGCTTTCAGGTCTCAGCTTTTCTCTCCATCCTGTTTAGTTGGGCGTTATCCTGTTTAGTACGTCTCGCGCAAAGCTCGCGAAGCACGCGAAGAAGAAATACCAGATGCCGGGTGAGATCAAATAGCCCGGCTTGCTTTAGTCAGCATCGAGTTTCTTTAGAATCTTCTTCGCCAGTGGTTCTTTGATTTCGTTGTGTCGTGGAACAGCCTCAGTAATTCCGTTCTTCGGATTCATCCAGAGGGAATGATTGCCGCCCTCGCGCTTCAAGAAACAGCCAGCGATTCGGAGGCGGCGTTCCAAATCCCTGCGCTTCATCCAACCAGAATCTTCTCTTGAATTGCATCATCTGGCAGCCCGCGAAGAAAATCGGAACGGCGGTCTTCGAGAACCAGCTCAATTGCCTCAATGAGATTCTGCCGTGTTTCGTCGATGGTTTCACCTTGACCGTTGGCTCCAGCAACCTCGGGGCAGACAGCCCAATATCCGCCGTCTGGAGCGGGTTCAATAATGGCAGTGAATTCAGATTTCATAACCTCACGATACACAGACGATTCACATCCGGCGACTTTCTTTTTGCCGAGCACTTTCTCTCAATCACCATCGCGGGGGATCGAATACGGTCAGAGGGCTAAATGCAAATTCGTTTCGCGCAAAGAACGCGAAGCGCGCAAAGGAAAAACTCCGATACAAGGAATACATTGAACCACGAAGAGCTCGAATGGACACGAAGGGAATACAGCCTGCGGCGGCCCAAATAACGAATAACGAATAACCATTAACTGCGCCGCTCGCGGCGTCACCTTTCAGGTTTCAGGTTTGCCTCCCTCGCTCCTCTCAGAGCTGTATCGCTCTCCAAGCAGGAAGCCACGCGCTGATGCTCAGCCCTCAGCTTTCCTCGCAAGCTTTGCTTGCGCAAGCTCCGCCTGCTTCAGCACGATGAAGTATTCGTAGATGCTTTGCAGCATCGCGTAGGTGATGCCCGGCCTGCCGTCGAGGAACGCACGCCGCAGCAGCATCATATAGGCGAATTTAAGAATTGGCCGACCGGGCAGGCGATAGAAGAGCCCTTTCTGATGGTATCGGCTTTGAACGACAGCCGAGGCATCGAGACAGCCAGGCACCTCGACACGGATGGTAATGCAGCCTGCGGAGCTTTTTCCACCCTCGCGCGGACTGGCAAACCTAACAGATAACGTGTAACCAATAACCACGCACCGCGTCGGGTTTCCCATTTCAGCTTTCCGCTTTCCCGATAACTCCGAATTGCCGAAACGCATCAACCCGCGACGCCACTACCTGCTCGATGTTGATACCGCTCTTCGAATGTTTTGCGCGCCTGAATGCGCATCTGCCGCGTCACCTCAGGGTCGGTTTGAATCCAGCGCTTGAGCAATCGCACAGTCCTGTCTGAAAATCGTCTACAGCTTGCTGGCGAAAGCTTCGAGGTCGATGCAGCAGATAGCCGTCCGAAGCAGTTCCCGAAGCCTGGTCGAATCGGTGATTGATTCTACAATATCACGCAAACCCTGAGGGACGCCATGAAAGCGGATTTCTAAGGCATCGATAACATCGGCACGTTGCGTAATCAAGCGACCCTGCTCCAAGCCTTGCTCCAAGCCTGCGTTTCTCAAGATTTCTGCGGTGCTCATAAATGATAGCCTCTCGGTTTCAGGAACGACTTGAGCAACGATAGCGTCCACCTGTTCGGGTTGCAACTCGGAATGCTCCATCACATAATGCCAGAGATGCGCGGCGATCTGATGCGCCACCTCGCGCTTGGGATCCGAGAAGAGCTCATCGATGATTGCGCGAACGTCATCGAACCCAAGCTTGCCAGTGCGCTGGTGTTGCAATGCAGCGAGTACGGCGCGCGCCGATTGACCATCGGCGAGTTTTTCCAGCGGCAGACCGGATAATTCCACGATGCAAAACCCAGCGTCGGGTGCAAATGTTTCCGCCCAAGCGCGCAATTTTTCCGGGATCTCGATAAGGTCACGCAGTCTGCGGGTCGATGTCCACTTTCCCGGGCCGGGATACAGCACCACGGGAATGACGAGCGGCAACTTTTCGCTGATTTGGGATGCCGCGGACTCGTTGTTGCGATGTGACTGCCAGATCAGCGTGATGTATTCAAGCACGCGCATTGGCATCAGCCGGTCTTGTGTGCTTTGATGCTCAAGCAAGAGGTAAAAACAAACCGGCGCTCCGGCCACATTCACGCTATAGACCAAGTCCTCACGCCGCTCAGCCAATGCCGAGTTGATCCCGCTGATCTTTTCAATTTGCAGGCTCTCCCAATCAACGAGAGCAAGGAATTCCGGAGGCAACCACGAACACAAAAATTGCCGCACGACTTCAGGAATAGAAAGCGCGTGCCGAAAGAGCGGATCATTACCAGGTGTCATGGGATGTTATATTTGACAGGATTTCCGGAGCGATCCGCTGCCCGGAGGGCGGATGCGAACTAAACGGGATTCACAGGATTGGCAGGATTATACCGATGCGGGTCGTCCGGATGGCGAGATGGTTGTTGGTTGTTGGT
>JBGSMR010000154.1:0-5168 GCA_041740065.1 Chthoniobacterales bacterium | reverse complement strand
TCGCGGATCCTGGGTTGGTCGGGGTGTCCAGCGGGGCCGCGCTGGGTGCGGTGCTCATGATCGTGCTCGGCGATCGACTAGGTTTTCTGAATTTTGTCCAAAGTCCCTATTCGATTCCGGGTGCGGCGCTTTTGGGTGCATGGATTGTCACATGGCTCATTCTCAAGTTAGGGACGTATGAGGGAGCCACCTCGGTGGCCACGTTGTTGCTTGCGGGCATTGCGATCAATGCGTTCGTCGGTGCGATCATTGGACTTTGCACGTTCTTGGCAACAGATGCTCAACTCCGCTCTCTTAACTTCTGGATGCTTGGCAGCCTCGGTGCCGCGAGTTGGAGCAGTTTGGCGCTTGTTCTGCCGTTCTGTCTTCTCTTGTTGGTCGTGGCACCATGCACCGCACGGGCACTGAATGCTCTTTCCCTGGGTGAGGCGGAATCTGGCCATTTGGGATTTCAACCGGAACGCTTGAAGCTTTTGATCATCCTTCTCACTTCAGTAGGAGTAGGGGGCTGCGTCGCTCAGACAGGTATGATTGGCTTTGTCGGGCTGGTTGTTCCGCATCTGCTGCGGCTCACGATTGGACCTGACCACCGCTGGCTTCTACCAGGATCTGCGATCCTCGGTGCGGGATTGCTCGTAATCGCCGACACGATTGCGCGAACTATCGTTGCACCAGCGGAAATCCCAATCGGAATCATTACCGCAGCCGTCGGAGCGCCCTTTTTTCTGATGGTGCTATGGCAGCAAAAAAAGCGGGTGGCGTGATTATGATCCGTGTCGAACAACTCGGTTTTGAGGTTTCCGGAAAACCGCTCTTGGCGGACGTGACGTTTGATCTCAAATCCGGGGAGGTGCTGGCTGTGCTGGGACCAAACGGGGCGGGGAAGTCCACCTTGCTCAAATGCCTTGCCGGCCAACAGTGCCCATCAACGGGACGAATTACGGTCGCCAATTCCGATTTATTTCAGATGCCCGCTCGCTCGGTTGCCAAATGGCGAGGAGTGCTTCCACAATCCAGTCGAATTCCCTTTGAGTTTACTGTCATCGAAATTGTCATGCTGGGGCGATCGCCGCATCTCAAGGGTGGCGAAACATTTGCCGATCAGCAGATCGCTCGCGAGGCGCTGCAACTGACCGATGCCTTGCATTTGGCCGATCGCACGGTGAACACACTCTCCGGTGGCGAACTTCAGCGGGCTCACATGGCCCGCGTCTTGGCGCAGATCTGGAGCCCGGTGCCCGTCCCGGGCCGATTGCTCTTACTGGATGAACCTACAGCCAGTTTGGATCTGAATCATCAACACATGCTGCTACAGATCGCACGCTCTTGGGCTGCCAACGGTACAGCGGTTCTTGTGATCTTACACGATTTGAATTTAGCAGCGACCTATGCCGACCGGCTCATGATCCTGAAGCAGGGCCGCGTGGTTTCCACTGGCGCGCCCACTGAAATCCTCACACGGGAGTGCATTCGAGACGTCTTCGAAGTGGACGCGACGGTGATCGAACATCCAAATACGCGCACCCCTGTGGTCCTTGTCAACGCCTCGCTGGAGCGTTCTTGTCCGGAATAAGGGAACTCAAATTACCGACTGAGGTCGGGTCATTGACATGCCGGTATTGACCGGATTTTTGTCCTTGATTCACCAATTGAAAGCCGCTGTTTCCATTCGTTCCTGGCGGGCGAATCAGAAAAACTTCTCGGAGCAAGAGTAGAGCGTTTATCGTGGCATTGAGCACAATGTGGGGGGATCCCATTCCATCCTCGCTACCACCGAGCATTTGATCTTCCTCTTGAGTCGAGATTACCTGGACGCAAGAGTTCCTTAGTAGATCGAAATTCATTGGGGATTTTGATTGCTGGAAATGCTCTCGCAGATAAAAGAACTGAAACGATGGAATGGACTACTAACCCCCGCCGCCCTGAACCGGTCGCGTTGATACGCGCAGCAGCCCGTAGTGCTGGAATTATAATTTTATCGGCGGGACTCAGCGGTCTTGTGTCCTGTAAGAAACCGGTGCCGCAGGATCCACCGCCACCAGTCGTCCAGGTGCTCACGATTGATCCGCAAGAAGTTCCGATCACCAAGACGTGGGTCGGGACGCTTGTGGGCGAAGTGGATGTCAGCATCCGCGCGCAGGTCTCAGGATACTTGCTCGAGCAGGTTTATATGAACGGCGGATTTGTAAATAAGGGAGATGTCCTTTTTCAAATTGACGAGAGACCGTTTAAGGCAGCGCTGGATCAAGCTCAAGGGACGTTGGCTCAGGCTGAAGCGCAGCTTAAGGCGGCCTTACTCACCGCACAACGGTCGAATGAATTGTATGCCAAGCAGGTCATTAGTCAGGAGCAATTCGATGATCAAACGCAGGCGTATTTTGGTGCCAAAGCCACCGCTGAGTCCGCGCAGGCAGCTGTTGATCAGGCGAATCTCAACCTGGGATTCACCCGCATAACGTCTCCAATCAGCGGCCTCGCGAGCATTGCGACTGCACAAGTCGGAGATCTCGTCGGGCCGTCCAGCGGGGTCCTCGCTAGCGTCACGCAGGTGGATCCTATCAAGGTGAACTTCTCCGCTGCTGAACAGGAATACATCACTTTCGTCGAACGGTTTTTTACCAAACCCGGCGAATCTCCCGTGGCCCAGATGGCGGAAAAAGCCAAGGCTGATCACAAAAAAATGCCGCTCGTTCTCACCTTGGCCAATGGGGTTGTCTATCCCCGCGAGGGCCAACTCATCGCAGTCAATAACGCAGTCACCGTTAACACCGGAACAATCGAACTGCAGGGGGCATTTCCCAATCCGGGGAATCTTCTGCGGCCAGGGCAGTTTGGATTGGTTAGCGCCATCGTCCGCACTGAGAAAAATGCCATTGTGGTCCCGCAACGAGCCGTCGGAAATTTGCAGGGCCAAAGTCAAATGGGCGTGGTCGGTGCTGATAACAAGGTCACGATCCGAAACATCACCCCAGGTGCTCAGATCGGTAGCGATTGGATCATCGAATCCGGAATCAATGCGGGTGACCGGGTCGTGGTTGAGGGGCTCCAGAAGCTAAAGAACGGCATGGTTGTTAATCCTACCCCTTACACACTCACAAAACAGGAGGCCGTGTCGATTGAAGATCAACTGCCTGGTGCCACGTCCGGAATTCCGGATGCGACAACCGTAGCGCCAGTTGCTCCGGTGCCGACACCGCCTACGGCTGAGTCACCCACACCATCCGCTCCACCTCTGGAAACGCCAGCTCCCGCCGGAGCACCAACCCCGATGGCAACGACTCCTGCCGCGAGCTGATGATCTCCAAGTTTTTTATCAACCGGCCCATCGTGGCCATGGTTATCGCGATCCTGATGGTGATCGTGGGTGTTGTCAGCATGGTGGGGCTGCCTATCGCGCAATTCCCAAACATCGTTCCGCCGCAGATCCAGGTTAATACGACCTATGTGGGTGCTGATGCTCTCACGATTGAGAATTCGGTCGCGACGCCCATTGAGCAACAGGTGAATGGCGTAAACGGAATGGAATACATGTATTCCATTAACGCTAACACGGGCTCGATGAGTCTGAATGTGATCTTCGAGACCGGCTCGGACGCGGATACAGACCAGATCCTCACGCAAATGCGTTCCAGTCAGGCTATGGCTCAGTTGCCCGATGCGGTGCAGGCTCAAGGAATCACCGTGCAGACTGCTACGTCGTCTCCGTTGATTCTTTATACCCTCGCGTCCCCCAACGAAACATACGACGCCACGTTCATTGCGAACTACGCATACATCAATCTTATCAATGAACTGAGCCGTATCCCGGGGATCGGACAGGTGAAGGTATTCGGCGCTGGCCAGTATGCGATGCGGTTCTGGGTTAAACCCGACCAACTCGCGAAACTCAACGTCACCGTTCAGGAAATTGTCGATGCGGTGAGAGCGCAGAATACCGTCAATCCCTCCGGACAGATCGGCGGCACGCCCGTTCCCGAAGGCCAGGAATTTACGTATTCGGTCATCGCTCAAGGCCGGTTGGCAACCGAGGAAGAATTTGGGGCCATTGTGATCCGTGCGGGAGAAAATGGCGCCGTCGTGTATCTTCGCGATGTTGCCCGGATTCAGTTGGGCGAACAGTCCTACGCGGTGAAGGGGCGCTTCAATGGAAAGCCGGCAGCGGTCATTGCACTCTATCAGGAAGCAGGGACCAACGCGCTCGATGCCGTGAAGGCGGCTAACGACGTGATGGCGAAGCAGGCGGAACGATTCCCTTCGGATCTTGAATATAACGTCGCTCTGGATACCACCCTCGCGGTCACCGAGGGAATGAAGGAAATCGTCCAGACGTTGTTTGAAGCACTTCTGCTTGTTATCATCGTTGTATTTATTTTCCTGCAAGGCTGGCGCGCGACTTTGATTCCGCTGCTTGCGGTGCCCGTGTCGCTGATTGGGACGTTTGCGTTGTTCCCGATGTTCGGGTTTTCGATTAACACCCTCTCACTTTTCGGGTTGGTGCTGGCAATTGGGTTGGTGGTCGATGACGCAATTGTTGTGGTGGAAGCTGTCGAACACCATATCGAGAAAGGGCTCAGCCCGCGCGATGCGGCACTCAAGGCGATGCAAGAGGTGTCGGGACCCGTCATCGCAATTGCCCTCGTGCTGTCAGCCGTCTTCATTCCGACGGTATTCATCCCTGGCATTACAGGGCAGCTCTATCAGCAATTTGCCATTACGATTGCTGTCTCTGTGATCCTGTCTGCCTTCAATGCGCTCACCTTGAGCCCCGCATTGGCAGCGCTCCTCCTTCGTCCGAAAAAGGAATCCAAAGGTCCGCTCGGCGCCTTTTTCAAATGGTTTAACCGCGTCTTTGGCCGCGCGACCGATGGTTACGTGACCACCTGCGGACGCTTGATCCGAAAATCTGCGTTTTCGATGATTTTCCTTGTTCTTGTTGCCGCACTTGGCGTTCTCATGGGATCGAAACTGCCAGAAGGATTCATCCCAGAAGAAGATCAGGGTTACGCATATGCGGTCGCGCAATTGCCTAACTCCGCGTCCCTGGAACGCACAAGCGAAGTCGCCGCGCAAATGGAGAAAACGATCATGGCGTCCCCCGGTGTTCAGTCTGTGACAACCGTCATTGGATTTAACATGCTGAGCCAAGTCCAAATGACGTACGGCGCGTT
>JBGSMR010000152.1:0-2276 GCA_041740065.1 Chthoniobacterales bacterium | reverse complement strand
GAGAATCTCACGGCTTGCTATGAGAAATGCCTTCCCTTCCGCCGTGAGAGAAAAAAACTTCCGCCCACGATCAATCAACCGAACCCGGAATCGCTTCTCAATCGCACGCACCTGCTGGCTCACCGCACTCTGTGTGATACCATTCGACTCTGCTGCCCTCGAAAAACTTGCCGTTTCGACCAAATCTTTGAACACCCTAAAAGTCTCGATTTGCATAGCCGGGAAGATAGTATAAGAATGACTAATATCAACTCGCAGGAGGAAAAATTTTTCTAATGGAAACACTCGCAGATCGGTTACATCAAATTCAGGACGAAATTGCCTCTGCGGTTAAGCGATGCGGCAGGCGGGCGGAGGATGTGACATTGATTGCTGTATCTAAAACCCACCCGGCGGAGGTCATCCGCGAGGCGTGGGATGAGGGCCAACGGATATTTGGGGAGAGTCGGGTGCAGGAGGCGCTTGCAAAGATCCCGGACCTCCCGCAAGCCGCTCAGTGGCACTTTATCGGGCACATCCAGTCGAACAAAATCCGCAAGGCCCTGCCGCACTTTGTTTTGTTTCACGGGATTGATAGCGCTGAGTGTGCGCTTGTGATGGACCGCATTGCGGGCGAGATGGGATTGCGAACCAAGATCCTTCTGGAAATAAACGTGGCAGGCGAAGCAACGAAGTTTGGATTTGACCCGGAGGCGTTGAAAGAAAACCTGGATTCTCTATTGGCGCTCCGAAACGTCGATATTGAGGGGCTCATGGCAATTCCTCCCGCGGTGGACAAGCCGGAAGATGCCCGAAGATACTTTGCTGCGCTCCGTGAGCTGCGGGACGAGCTAGTCAAAGCGACGGGCACTCCCCTCACCACCCTTTCGATGGGCATGAGCGGAGACTTTTCTGTTGCGATCGAGGAGGGTGCGACGCTGGTTCGGGTGGGGACATCCATTTTTGGCCGACGCCCGAGGCCTGTGGCGGATTGATATTCGGTGGAATATGGATGGGATTGTTTTTGGAGATCGGATGAACCTGTGTTACACGACTACGATGCAATCTTTCAAATCCACCTTCTGCGGCCGTTCGCAGTGGACGTGCGCGGCACTTGTGGTGCTCACTTTATCCGCCTGCAGCTCCGTTCCGAGGACTCCCTACATGGGCGGACGCGTAGACCCGCGAGCCGTCTTTGCACCAGGGACTCGCGAGGTCACTGATGATGTCAGTTACTGGGATGGATTAACTCCCGAAGGCGGCCCGGTTTCGATCACGGTGAATCTCACCGAGCAGCGTGCTTATTTTTTCCAAGGCTCACGACTGGTCGGTGTGGCGCTCGTAGCCACCGGACGCGAAGGATTCGGCACTCCTGCCGGGAATTATACCATCATTGAGAAGCTGGTCGAAAAAAGGTCCAACCTTTACGGCACCAACTACGATATCGATGGAAATGTCGCAAAAGAGGGCGCGGATGTGCGTTTGCACCCGCCGCCACCAGGTGGTCGGTTTGAGGGGGCTGAAATGCCTTATTGGATGCGCTTGACCAAAAGCGGAATCGGGCTGCATCAAGGGCCGATACCCGTCCCCGGATCTCCCGCCTCGCACGGTTGCATCCGCGTGAGCAAGTCCGTGATACAGGAATTTTTTGCCCACGCGCCGCTCAACACGCCGGTGCGGATTACCTATTAATTTAGAGCTTATTCATCGCAGTTTCGTTTTCCACCTCCACACATAATTCTTATGCCTGATCCCACACCGCAGCCGGACCATTCGATTATTGATCTCCCAGGCAAAACACCCAAACCGTATCCCGATGATTCGGTGGGTCGGATCATGGAACCGCCGATTGCTGTCTTCCATCCTGAGCAAACGGTGGAACAAACGATCGAGGCCCTGCGGCCCATGGTGCAACAGGCATTCATCACCTACGGTTTTGTAACCAAGCCCGACGGTACGCTGGCAGGTGTGATAACCATGCGCGATCTTTTGTTCTCCGACAAAACGAAGCGCCTCGACGAAGTGATGCTCACGAATGTGTTTGCGCTCTCGGCACAATCTCCGCTTCTCGATGCGATGAAGCTCACGCTCGACAAGCATTATCCCATCTACCCTGTCGTTGATGCGGGCGGCAAACTGGTTGGTCTGGTTCGCGGTCAGCAGATGTTTGAGCAACAGGCGATCGAACTGAGCGCCCAGGCAGGTAGCATGGTCGGTGTTGAAAAAGAGGAGCGCCTTTCCACCCCGTGGAAGCGCAGCCTTATGTTCCGTCATCCCTGGCTGCAATTGAATCTTGT
>JBGSMR010000137.1:0-3488 GCA_041740065.1 Chthoniobacterales bacterium | reverse complement strand
TGCTTGGTATTTAGCGACTGTGTTGGGGGCAATTATTTGCTGGCTCATCGCATTTCTGACTCTCGGCTGGTTCGGCATTCAAACGATTGCAGGTTACCAACGCCGATCTTTGTATCCATGAGTGCGGGTAATCCTTCCACTGACCGGCTATTTTCACGCACCGATTGGATTTGCGGGAGCGTGGCTGCATGCCTCGCATTTGTGGTTTATTTTTGGACAACTGCACCCAACGTGACGCTCTTGGATTCTGGCGAATTCATTGTTGCGGCCCAACATTTTGGTGTCCCGCACCCTACCGGCTATCCCCTCTGGACGTTTCTAGCTTGGTTATTTCAGCTTCTTCCTCTGGGCAATGCCGCTTGGGAAATCAACCTCTTCAGCGGCGTGTGTGGAGCCGTGGCGACCGGGCTCACCGCGATGTTCATCCACAGTAGTGGACTCTGGATGGCGGGTGACCGAAATCGAAATCCTCAGTGGATCACCTCTCTTGTTGCAGTGGCTGTTGCGTTGGCATTCGCATTCAGCTTCTCCATGTGGTCGCAGGCGGTCATCGCGGAAGTTTACACGCTTCACGCACTTCTCGTTGGCTTGTTCTTCATTAGCTTATACGCATGGTTGAGAAACCCCGCAGGGGAGACTCCGATTTTTTGGGCATTTTTCACGCTGACCTTGGCGTTCAGCAATCACCATTTGTCACTGGTTCTAGCACCGCTTCCCTTCCTTGTCGCATTGCTGATCCGGCGGGATCTTCTACCCGATCTGGTGATGGCCTCTTTGTTGTGCGCATTGATCGCCTACCTCGGATTCGCAGTGCTTGCGGACAACCCTCTGGTATTAAAAGCAGCGCTTCGCCTCGCATGGTTGATCGGCCCTGTGTTCCTTGTGTTTTTGTGGATCAGAGGAAAACAAACGCATTTTCGCATGCTCGTGTTTTTGCCATTCCTCATTGCCCTCGGCATGCTTCCTTACGCCTACCTGCCCATCGCTTCATCCACTAACCCACCGATGAATTGGGGATACACGCGGACGGTAGAGGGATTTTTTGCATCATTCAATCGATCTCAGTACCAAGGCTCTCTTTCAGATCAGAGCCTTCGGGCTCTCCATAGCGTTGTGGGAATGGGCACCGAAGGACCTGCCGCGGTCAGCTCGGAATCGTCGGATCTCGCTCGACCCGATCAGGGTTACGGTCGGGCAGCGCTGCGATGGGCGCAATTTTTCTGGGCAAAGCTGATTGCGAGCTTCTCGCCTGTCAGCATCATTCTATTTTTTGGTGTAGCCGTATTAGCGCTGCGAAGGTCGCTCGAGAGGCGTGTCTGGTATTATGTTTTGGTTGTGGGGTTCACACTGGCGGCATTTTTGCAGCCGATTATGGACCGCGCCCGGATTGACAACGCTGGATGGTGGGTTCAGATGCCCTATCACACATACACGAATTTCCTCTTCGCCATGATCTGTGGGATCGGTGGAATCATGCTGACATCCGCGCTCTCTGGGAAAGCTGAAAAATGGAGACCTATCGCAGCGGCCACAGTTGCACTCATGCCGATATGGGGGCTGGTCTTCAATGCGGACGGAGCCAGCCAACGCAATCGATGGTTCGGTTGGAAATACGGTTACGATATGTTAAGCCCTTTGCCCAAGGACGCCGTGATTTTTGGTGGAACCGACCCAGGGCGCTTCGTGCCAACTTACATGATTTTTGGTGAGAGTTCTCAACCCCAATCCGCCAAGCCGGACCCGGCGTTTGACCGACGCGACCTTTACATTATCACGCAAAATGCAACCGCAGATCCGCTCTACATTTCCTACCTGCGAGACCACTACACGAAGAGCCGTCCCGATCCCCGCAATGCTTTCGAGCAGTGGTTAGGGCGCGAAACCATGTATCCTTCAGCACCTCTAAAGATCCCGACGCGAGGTCAAGTTACTGAGTTACTCACTGCAAAAGCTCAGGAGGTCGGGTTGGCGACAGAAGGGATAAGCATTCGAAGCGACCTGACGCAGCTCACGCATGGCGAAATCGCAAAATGGATTTTTGAAAATAATAAAGCCAAGCATCGATTTTTCGTCGAAGAAAGCTATCCGATGGAATGGTCCTATGACCACGCGATTCCCAGTGGTCTGGTTTACGAAATTGCTCCAGAACCCCTATCCGAACTCACGCCGGCAAGGGTGGAATCGGACATGCTTTTTTGGCGGAATTACATCCCAACCCTCGTAAAGGATCCGTTGTTCATAACAGACTATGACGCGCGTCGCTCGTTCTCAAAACTGCGCCTCACCAGCGCGCGACTCTACCGCCATCGAAAACTCAAGACTGAGGCCAAGCAAGCGGCGCGGGAATCCATTCTGCTCTGGCCCGGCAACTTGGAAGCCATCCAGACGCTTTCCGTCCTCTTATGGAACGAAGGCGATTCTTCCACGCCGCTGGCGCTCTCCGAAGCCGCCTTTTTAGCAGACCCTCACAACTCCGAAGCGGCAGAATTGTATCTTCTCGCTCGGGATCGACACGAGGCAGCTCCGAAGATCGTGGAGGCACTGGCACGCTATCGACACACGCCCACATCAATGGAGGAATTCGAAAAACTCATCCGCCTTCTCGCCGCAATCGGCGACAAAGATCAAATTGAAACCCTGCAATCCGATGCCCAACAATATCTGGGAGAAAACGATCAATTCCTGTCTCTGATGACCGATCTGCATATGCAATTCGGCGAATTGGCTGAGGCTCGGGAGCTCGCAGTGAAACGGGCGACCATGGCGGAGTCGGCAGACTTGTGGCTTGACGTCGCAGCGATTGAATCCCAGCGTAATGACTCTGAAGCTGCGACTGCCGCTTTAGACAAAGCAATGGCCCTCGATCGTGAACGCACCACCGAGCGCCTGACAACCGATCCATTTTTGAAACCTTTACAAACTCTGATAAAATCCGATCTTCCACAGGTCGAGCAAAATCAGCCTTCAGCCGATTGAGCAACTTGCAACCCTCATTCTAAACTGCTTACATTTTGACTTCTTACATCATGCAAAAACTTCCTTGGAACAAAATACACTGGGTGAACACCCTATTCCTCTTCGGCACCTTCCTTGCCACCGTGTTTGCTGTGCCCGTCTATATCTGGCACTACGGCTTTGATTTTTTCTTTGCAGCAATGTTCTTATTTTTCTTCGTTTCAACGACGATGAGCATCACGCTTGGTTACCACCGTCTGTTTTCCCATCTGACGTTCCAAGCTCGCTGGCCGGTAAAACTCTACGTTCTGCTTTTTGGTGCTGCGGCTTTTGAAGGTTCCGCTCTGTGCTGGTGTGCGGATCACCGTCGCCACCATAAGTTCGTCGATCATGACGATGACCCTTACGATATTTCTAAGGGCCTCTTCCATGCACACATCGGCTGGCTGCTCTTCCGCATGGGGCCAGACACCCCACTCACTTGGGTGCGGGATTTGCAGAAGGACCGGATGGCCATGATGCAGCACCGGTTT
>JBGSMR010000093.1:0-3138 GCA_041740065.1 Chthoniobacterales bacterium | reverse complement strand
TTTCCTGATGCCAAGCGATCCAGTATTCCGCTGTCACTTCTTTTTCAAGAGGCCGGAAAACCACACCGGGATGGGGCAATTTTTCAATCTGCTCGCGGGCGAGTGTGACACCCAAACCCTCGGCAACAAATGTCATGATGCCCGACTCAAGCTCCACGTCTTGCAGAATTCGGGGCGTAAAGCCCACCTCTTGACACAGCCCGGAAAGTCAAGCACCCGAACCCGGATGCGTTTCCTCAGACATCGTGACGAAGAACAAGGACTTGAGATCCGTCCTCTTAAGTTTGTCCTTTTTAGCCAAGGGATGGTTGGCCGGCAGCACTACGACGACCGAATGGCGTGCCACACACTCCCAAACCAGTTCGCTCGTGATTTGATTCGCGGCAGCCGGTCGCAAGCCAACAAACCCAAGGTCAATTTTTCGGTCCATGAGCGCGCGAAGCTGATCTGCGGGAGACATGTCGAACAAGTTTACGGCAATCTCCGGACAATTTTCATAAAATGTCGTGAGCGTTGAGGGCAGCAGGTCGAAGTTGAACTTGAATAAATATCCGAGATTCAATTGACCAGACTCGCCACGACTGATTCGCTTAACTGCCGATATGCTTTCCAAGCTCATGGCCACAAGCCGTCTGGCATCAATGAGGAAACTTTTCCCCTCCTCAGTGAGCGACACTTGGTTTTTGGTTCGATCCAGCAACCGAACTTCCAACTCGTCTTCGAGGTTGTGAATTTGCCGCGTGAGAGACGGCTGCGCCAGACGCAGTTTTTCCGCTGCCCGGGTAAAGTTTAATTCCTCTGCCACCGCAACGAAGTAACGCAGATGACGCAATTCCATACGTCAAAGATCGTAAGTGATTAACCTCAGACCACAATAACAAACAGCACTCCAGAGAGCGGGTGCTGGATAGTTCCCTGTCGTCGCCATGACCTACTCTCGTGAATTCAGGAAATCACGTGGCCTGCGTTCGCACAAACACTGGCAGACGGCTGCCGCGCCCAGGTTGCGCTGCAACTGAATCCTCCCCTGGCATGGGGACGTTTGGACGTCAGCGGGAGACTTCGACGCGCACGTTGTCAACGACAGCTTGGATACCAGAGTTTCCATAGATGGCCATTTGCAGGTGGCCACCGGCCTGGGGTGACGTGACGGTGAAATCCATCGTGAGGGAATTCCATGCATTAGCCAGTGGCTGAGTGGCCACAAATGTTGGCATGGCGACAGCCCCATTCGGACCGTCCACGGAGTAGAACCCCACAGTGAGACCCGCCCACGGATTGGGGGAAGGCCAGCCGTTGTCGACACGGACACGGATCTTATCGCCCACCTGGAGGGTGTAAGAATCAATGATCTGGTACATCAGCCCACCGGCCGTATTCGTAAAGGCGATGGTCTGGCCCTTAGTTGGAGTCAATGCAGGAGCGGTGTAGTTGTAGTTGGCCCAGGTTGCAGTGGACCAATTATCATACTGGCTACCCCATCCAGCAACAGGGTTCTCGAACGAGAAATTGTCTACGACGATAGGTTCAGCGGGAGCAACTACGACGCGAATCCGATCTAGCGAAAGCTTGAAGGAAGAATTTGATTTGGATGCCGACACGCGCACCCGAAGGTTGCCCGAACTCAGGTAGTTTGATGCGTTCGTCGTAACGGAGAAATTTCGGGTGGTCTCGCCTGTGCCGATAGTCACGGTGTCAACTTGGTTCCATGTGGACGTCGCGTAGTTCCAGAGAGACACAGTCTGCGCAGTGGCTGATTTGCTCGATTTTCCGACAACCAGCAGGTCGATCCGGCTCAAAGAAGAAGGGGTTAATCCGCTTACCGTGAACTCAGTCGTAGCGAAACGGGTTGAGCCCGATGTCTGACTATTGACGGCAAGGTAGTTGTTATCATCGGCGACGACGCTGGCGGCGTTGCCAGAGACAAAGGTACCTTGCGTGATTGAATAGGTGCCTGGACTGGCCGCTTGAGCCCCGGAGTCCTCGATTTTGACGAGGAGCACCTCGTTAGCTGCAAAGCTCAGAGGAATAGTCAAAGAATTACCGGTCAGTGGGAGCGACGTGTTGCTGATTACGTTGGGAATGGCAAGCGCGGCCGTGCCAGTATTTGGAATGCTCGTCACGATCACTCGCACGGTGCCCGACGCCGCATAGAAAGGCAGGAGATCAAGGCGTTTGATGGTTAAATCAGCCTCATCAGCTTCACCTGCGTCATTACCAAAGATCATCCGTATGCTGCCAGAGGAGTCCTTCGCTGCCAGGCCGTCGATGGTCACTCCGGGGACGAGGCCGAGTTGAGTGCCTTCGAGATCGGCGTAAGCGCGATAGAGATGCCAAAGGGCACGCGGGGAATGGCTGGGGTCCTGAGTGAGGAGGTGGCAGAGGTGCCCCGGTTGGAGGCCATTGGTCGAATAGTTGCCGGAGATTTCATCCCACACCGCGTGAGCAGCTCGCCGGACGCCCGCTCGCTCCAAGTCGGCGATGTAACGGACGTGACGGGCGGAGTTAGCGAACTCGATCTCACCTGAGTATTCGTTAATGTCGATGGGGCGATCAGCAATGCTGTTGGCGGCCATGAATGCCCGAATTGCGCGAACCGACGGAGCCACGTTTTTGGGATTATCCAAAGCGTGCCAAGAGAGCACGTTCGGAAGAACGTTATTATCACGGGCGAAGATCAGAAAGTCCTTTAGATATTGCCCGCCGGTGGCGGAATCGAAGGCTGCGGCGCTAGGGCCTACGATCACTGCATTGGCATCTCGTGAGCGAATCGTTTGCACTGCGTGCTTCCAGGTCTGGAAGAACTGCGCCTGGGTGCGCCCCCAGAAGACGGGGTAGTCAGGTTCGTTCCAGATGTCCCATTCGATCTGCCAACCACCGCTCGCAGGGAAGCTCGTAGCCGCTTCGTCCATCAAGTCGTTGATTACTTGATCCAGCAGTTGATAGGACGTGTAGCCGCCGCTAGCCGGATCGCCGGGCCACCCCCACGAGGTGTGGTAGCCGTTGACCCACTGGTATTCATCGGACACGATCACCTGCATCTTTGAACCCGTGGCCTTGATCCGATTCATGAACGAACTGGAAGCAAAACCGGTGTCGGCTCCGCGGAAATTCGGGTTACCTAGCGCTGCGTCGAAC
>JBGSMR010000075.1:0-3867 GCA_041740065.1 Chthoniobacterales bacterium | reverse complement strand
CACATCAGGTGGCAGAGTTGTAAAAGACGCGGATCAGCAATCGAATACCGGGCAAAATTCCCCTCCCGCTCTCGCGCCACAAACCGCACTGCCAGTAGGACCCCAAGATGCTTCGACACGTTACCCTGCTTCATTCCCGTAGCCTCCATCAGATCTGTCACCGTCAATGCCCCTCCCATCAATGCCCGTAGAAGTTTAAGACGGGATCCTTCGGACAGAATTCCGAATAGGCGCGATACCTCTTCAATCTGGGCATCTGACATGGAAATATTCAATTTTTCTTGCATATCGCTGAATAGTAATATAGGATTAAGGTAAATTATGAATGATCAATCGACAACAAAAAAGTCAGGCATTCGGCTTGTGGGTGTGCAGGAGATGGGTGATTCCACTTTGGATGCGCTGCTTTTGGACGTGAGAACCCCGGTGGAGTATGAGGAGGCGCATATTGCTGGTTCGGTGCTGCAGCCATTGACTGATTTGGATACGGATAAGGTTCGCGATCTTGCCGATGGCCATTCTTCCTGTGTGGTCATTTGCCGTTCTGGAAATCGAGCAAAGCAAGCGGCGGAGAAGCTTTTGGCCGCGGGAATTGCACCGGTTCAAGTTTTGGATGGGGTGGTAATGGCGTGGGAATCCGCTGGGCTTCCGTTGAACCGTGGGAAAGCCGCGGTGTCGTTGGAACGTCAAGTTCGAATCGCCGCTGGGGCGCTCGTATTCGCAGGCGCGCTTCTTGGCTATTTTGTAAACCCTGCGTGGATTGCACTCTCCGGTTTTGTCGGGGCTGGTCTCGTTTTTGCTGGGATTACTGACACTTGTGGCATGGGCATGATCCTCGCGCGGATGCCATGGAATACCCGCAGGAGCACGTCCTGCACTACGAGCGGATCGTGTTGTGCGAAGTAATCTCCGTCCACGGTAATCCCTAAAACAACCCCACCTCTTATGCTCCTCCGCCAAATATTTGATCCCTATCTTGCCCAATACGCTTACCTCGTTGGCTGCCAGCGCACGGGCGAGGCACTGATTATCGATCCCGAGCGGGATATTGCGCAGTACGTGGAGCTTGCTCGGAGCAATGGCCTTCGGGTCACCAATGTCGCGGAAACGCATATTCACGCGGACTTTGTCAGTGGCGCTCGTGAGTTCGCGGAGGACCCGTCCATCCGGCTCTATCTTTCCGATGAGGGAGGTGAGGGGTGGACATACCAATGGCCGAAATCCCGACCTAATACCCGCCTGCTAAAGCATGGAGATACCTTTCAAGTCGGCAAAATCCTGATCGAGGCGGTGCACACACCGGGGCATACGCCGGAGCACTTGAGCTTTCTCATTACGGATGTGGGAGGGGGAGCGGACGAGCCAAACGCATTGGCAACCGGCGACTTTCTCTTTGTTGGAGACGTGGGACGTCCGGATCTGCTCGAATCCGCTGCAGGAATGAAAGGAGTCATGGAACCCTCGGCGCGGCAGCTCCGGGCGTCGCTCGTTGAGCGGCTTTCTCCCTATCAAGATTACATACAGATCTTACCCGCACATGGAGCCGGGAGTGCCTGCGGAAAATCGTTGGGAGCGGTTCCGACGACCACGCTGGGCTATGAGCGTCGTTTCAATGACGCCTTTCGCACTGCCCTCGCGGATGCTGACACCTTCGTGAATGAAATCCTTGCCGGTCAACCGGAGCCACCTCCGTATTTCGCGACAATGAAACGCGTGAACCGCGATGGTAGCGCTGTGACGGGAGGAGTTCCAAAAACCCCTCATGCTGATGCACGCACCTTTGTCGAAATTAAAGGTCGCTCGAATGTCCGAATCCTCGACACGCGGGACGAGACATCAGCCTTCGGCACTGCGCATGTTCGTGGATCTATTCACGCCCCCTTACACTCGCCATTCTTCTCCACGTCGGCGGGATCATTCCTCAGCGAGCAAGATGGCATCCTGCTTGTGGTTGCCGAGGCGGATGATGCCGATCTTGCGGCAAGCCAACTGTATCGCATCGGATTTGATAGCGTCCTTGGGTGGATCACTTCGGTCGAAGCTCGCGCGGCAGGTATTTTGGATGGGCGTTTGGAGCGGGTGGATTTTAGTGATTTTGACGCGTCCGTGGCTCGGAAGAAGGGGAAGATACTTGATGTCCGGACCAGCGCCGAATTCTCTAAAGGCCATGTCGATGGCGCAACGGGAATTCCATACACCCGCTTGCGGGATCGTCTGAGCGAAGTGCCGCACGGGAGCAAGCTCTTCATTCACTGCGGATCCGGAAAACGGGCATCGCTTGCCGCCTCGTATTTGCAATTGGAGGGATATGACGTTGTTCACGTGGATGGAATTTGTGCGGACTGTGAGCGTATCGCGCGAGGGGAGGGAGTTGCCCACTAGATGGCACTGACACTTGCATTTGGCATCGTTGTTGGTCTCTCACTTGGATTGACGGGTGGTGGCGGCTCGATCTTTGCGGTGCCCTTGCTTGTGTTTGGTCTCGGACTGGAATTTCGCCGCGCAGTGACGCTATCTCTTGCAGTGGTTGGAATCACGGCACTGTATGGCGCGATTTTACAGGCCAGGCGGGGCCACGTCCTGTGGGGAGCTGGTGCCGTGCTTGGTGCCGGAGGTGTGGTCGCCGCACCGATTGGAGCATGGCTTGGAACCAAGCTATCTGATCATCTATCGTTGCTGCTGTTTGCGATACTGATGATATTTATCGGCGTCCGGATGCTGGGAAAAAAACCCACCGCTGGTGATGTGCCACTGACGTGGATAAGCTGTGAACGTAGCAATGATGGAAAACCGAAATTTACTTCGCGATGCGCAGCCAAACTGCTTGGCGCAGGGGCAATTACCGGCATTCTGTCCGGCATCTTCGGAGTGGGAGGTGGATTCTTGGTGGTGCCAGCGCTACTGGTCGTCACCTGCGTCAGCATCGAACGGGCCCTTGCGACCTCACTCGTTGGGATTTTCCTGATTTCAGTCTCCGGATTTACAGCCAATGTGGGAAATCTTACCTCAGCCGATGGATCGATCGGATTGGTCTTCCTGGCAGGTTCCGCTTTGGGAATGACGGGTGGAACAGGGTTGAAGCAGTTCATTTCCGCGCGAGGTCTGCAAATGATTTTTGGAGTCAGCGTCATCGCAACCGCAGTCTTCGTGCTCATTCGGAGTCTCTGAGTGTTGGCCCCCATCGCAACCTCTCGGGCGGATTTGAGAGTGCCTGAAAGTGACGCTTTACTCGGTTTTCGGGATGGGCTCGAGTCCGGGAGGTGTCGGTGCGGTAGCCTGCTCAAGGTCCAATCGGAAGATCGTCTCTCCTTCCTTCATGACTCCGAGTAGGTCGCGGGCCTGCATCTCGACATATTCAGGGTCGTTTTTCAGCCACTCTTCTTCGCGCTCTTGCTTGCGCAGCTTGAGCTGCTCCTCTGCGAGTTGGGCGTCCAGTCGACCGATATTTGCCTTCATTTCATCAATGCGACGAAACTCAGGGTAGAATGTCATCAAGGAAATTATGCTGCCCCCGATGACGATAAGCGCAATCATGAGGCGGTTTGCCGTCCGCCAAAAATCCGTCTCCCGCCGTTTGCGGAAATCGGGATTGGCAGACATCCTCATACGGCAGCCTTTAGCGTGGCCTTAGTGCATGCGTCCGCCAAAGATGGCATTCGCGCCTAATTCCTGCTCAATGCGCAGGAGTTGGTTGTACTTAGCGACGCGGTCCGTGCGGCAGAGTGATCCCGTTTTAATCTGACCTGCATTTGTCGCGACGGCGATGTCTGAGATCGTGGTGTCTTCGGTTTCGCCCGAGCGGTGGCTGATGACCGCCGTATAATTGTGGTTCTTGGCAAGCTCGATGGCGTCGAGTGTCTCGGTGAG
>JBGSMR010000051.1:0-3979 GCA_041740065.1 Chthoniobacterales bacterium | reverse complement strand
CGGCCACAGTGATCGAAGTCGTCGGCATCAAAGATCAAACGGCGGTCATCTTGGATCAATCCGTCTGCTACGCCGAAATGGGTGGGCAAGTGGGCGATACCGGATTGATCACGCATGGCGCGACGAGTTTTCTTGTCAGTGACACTCGCAAGGCGGGCAACACGATTTTACATTTTATCGATGGCACCGACATCCCGGAACCCGGTCAATCGGTCACTGTGGTTGCTGACAGCGAGCGCCGCCGCGCGATCGAACGCCACCACACCGTCACCCACCTTTTGCATTGGGCGCTGCATGAGGTCGTTAGCCGCGAGGCGTCACAGAAGGGTTCCTTTGTGGGGCCGGACAAGCTGACATTCGACTTCAACAGTGCACCGCTCACTGCGGACCAAGTGCAAGATATCGAGCGACTCGTCAACGAGCGCATCCTTGAAAATGCTCCCGTGTATTGGACGCAACGACCCTACCAGGATGTCCGGACCCGTGGTGACATCATGCAATTCTTCGGCGATAAGTATGGCGATCAGGTGCGGGTGGTGCAAATCGATGGCGTCCGGGGAGAATTGAATGGGTATTCCATGGAGCTTTGTGGTGGGACCCATGTAAGGGCCACAGGCGAAATTGGATTATTCCGCATCCTGTCCGAGGGAGCCATCGCTGCCGGGGTGCGACGGATTGAGGCGGTGGCTGGACTGACTGCCTATCTCACCAGTGCGTCAGAAACCCAACGCCTCAAATCACTCGCTGGCCGGCTCAACAGCCCGATTGCCGAATTGGAGAAAAAAGTCGATGCCCTGCTCGTGCATCAAAAAGAGCAGGAGAAGCAGCTTAAAGCGTTGAAGCAACGGCAAGCGTCCGAGCTCGCCCGAAGTCTGCTACTAACTGCCCGGACGGATCTTGCTGTGCCATGGATCTCGGCTTCAATGGCAGATACCGATGGAGATATGCTTCAAGCGGTGGCAGATGCGCTTAAGCCAATTTTTGAGGGGGTTGTCGTTTTGGGTGGTGTGTCCCAAGAATCGGTGTCGCTGGTCGCGACAGTGACCGCTGCATTCACTAAACAAATCCAAGCAGGAAAAATCATCCAAGCCATCGCCCCTACCGTCGGCGGAAAAGGTGGCGGTCGCCCGGATTCCGCTCGTGGTGCAGGCAAGGATCCCTCGGGCTTGGAAGCCGCGCTGAATCACGCCACCACCTTGCTCGGATAATCCCGCGCGATCCGCATCAGCCCATACCGAGTGAGGATTTGATCAAATCTTTCAGGCGCTCGACGCCTGCGACACCGAACGTCACAAACAAATAGATCACATATCCATACAACGCGACAGAGACCGCGGCCAGCGCCGAGGCACCGAGACAAAATAACCCATCCTCTTCGGTCAACCCGACCCCAATGAGGAAAATGACGAACGCAGGAAATGTGTTCGTCAGTGGAATGGGTAGGATCATCAGACATGCCATGATGAGCACGAGCACGCCCATAATCGGAAGTCCGACGCGCGACCCCACCCAGCGCATCCTGGGACGGATGAAGATCTCGAGATAACGAAAAAATTTTGCTGACATCCCGATCATTTTTTCGACGAATCCACCGGACAATTTGTGCTTTCCGGCCCAGACAGGCAGCCACGGGGTTTTGCGCCCGAAGATCATCTGCAGCGCAAGGATGGCCAGCAAAATCCCAAATGGGGTGCTGTATCCCGCCGCAGGAATCGGCAGGGCACTCGGCAGCGAGAGGATCATCAACAGCAGGCCAAACCCTCGATCTCCAATGCGTTGGAAGACGTTTGCAAAGCTGACACCCGCGCCGGATTCATCTCGGGCGATTAGGTCACGCAGGGTTGTGGATAGACTGTCTTTACTCATGGCGCGCCACTATTCGAAATCTCAGAACAGGGAACAAGAGATTTCAAAAATCAATGTTCGGGGGCACCTTCGATCGTCAAGGCTTCCGATGCGTCTTCGGGCTCCCGCACCGCATCGATCATCTTCTGCACGCCTGCACGAGGTGCTGCAAAAAATGGGGTCAGTGTGAGCGTGACGAGGAAATTCAATGCCATACCTAAAGCGCCGATTCCTTGTGGATTGATCGGCATCGGAAAGATCCCAAAATTCATGGGCGCTTCCTTCATGAGGCTACAGCGGATAATATACCACGCGGTAAACGTGATGCCAACGATCATGCCTGTCACTGCAGGCACGGTGCCCACGCGTTTATTAAAGATACCGAGCACGATGGCTGGGAAAAAGCTGGCCGCTGCCAGCCCAAAGGCAAACGCGACGACCTCACTTACAAACCCCGGCGGATAAATTCCAAAAATACCGGCAATAACGACCGCCACCCCAATGGCACCGCGTCCGACAAGCAGGCGTTGTTTTTCCGATGCCTCCGGTTTCAGAATTCGGAAATACAAATCATGCGCAACACTCGACGAGATGACGAGCAATAGCCCGCTCGCGGTGGATAGCGCGGCGGCAAGTCCACCCGCTGCGACCAACGCGATGATCCAGTCTGCAAGCTCCGCCATCTCAGGTGTCGCAAGCACGATGATATCTCGATCCGGGCCAGAGAGACCCTTTTCGTTAAGAATGTCTCGGGCGTCTTTACCGTCTGCGCCGTTGGTATCCAGCCAGCGCTGGTGATCCATTTTGATCTTCCCGAGCTCTGCCGCAGGGATCGCTCCGGCCCGGAAGATCTCGTTGTCTTCGCCTGCAGAGAACCGCAGACGGCCATCACCGTTGTCGATCCAGAGGATCAGCCCAGTCTTCTCCCAGCTCGTGAACCATCCCGGCATCTCGGCCGCCGAGCGGTCGTTAAGCGTAGAAATCATGAAATACCGGGCAAATCCCGCCGTCGCAGGTGCCGTCACATAAAGAAATGCGATGAATAAAATCGCCCAAAACCCACTCCACCGCGCAGCCTTCACATTTTTGACCGTGTAAAACCGGACGATAACGTGCGGCAATCCCGCAGTGCCGACCATGAGTGACAGTGCAACGAGCGCGACATTCCATTTATCCCAAGCACCCACGAAGGGCACCGTGTAAGAGCCAAATCCCAGTTCCGCTGAGATTTCATTTAGCTTTGTCAGCAGCGATACGCCTGCGGTGCCAGCCACCTCAGGCAGGAGGTCTGCGCCGAGTCCGATCGACGGGAGCGGTTCACCCGTGAGCTTGATGCTGATGGCAATCGCAGGAACGAGGAAGGCCGTGATGAGAACCCAGTATTGGGCGACTTGCGTCCACGTGATACCTTTCATTCCACCGAGCGTGGCATAGACGAAAACGATCGCCATTCCGATCACGACACCCACGTTGATATCGACGTCTAGAAATCGGCTGAAAACCACGCCCACGCCGCGCATTTGGCCGGCAACATAGGTGAAACTCACAAACAAGGCGCAGATGACGGCGACCAGTCTCGCAAACTGCGAGTCATATCGATCTCCCACAAAATCCGGCACCGTGTAGTGACCAAATTTCCGCAGATACGGCGCCAGCAATAGCGCCAGCAAGACAAATCCGCCGGTCCACCCCAGCAGATATACGCCCCCGGCATAACCCATGGTCGAGATCAACCCTGCCATTGACAGAAAAGATGCAGCGCTCATCCAGTCCGCCGCCGTAGCCATGCCATTGGCCGCGGCAGGCACTCCCTGCCCGGCGACGTAAAATCCGCGCGTGTCTTTCACGCGGCTCCACCATGCAATACCAAGATAGACCGCGAAACTTACCCCGACCATGATCAGGGTGTAGATCTGGACGGTCATCGGAGCTCCTTCTTCACTTCACCAATGATTGCGTCCATCTCGCGGCGGTGTTTTTTATCCAATCCGTTCATGAGAATGCAGTAGGCCAGCACAATAAACACAAAGACCACGATTGCTCCCTGATGAGCAAACCAGAATCCCAGAGGATAGGAAGTCCCCGGGAGGGTGTAGGCATTCAGGACATCTGCGAAAATAATTGCGCATCCAAA
>JBGSMR010000039.1:0-2912 GCA_041740065.1 Chthoniobacterales bacterium | reverse complement strand
AGGTAGAGCGTTCCCTTCGAGTGCTTGACGGGGCTGTCGCGGTGTTCTGCGGGGTTGCCGGAGTGCAGCCACAGTCTGAAACAGTCTGGCGGCAGGCCACCAAGTATAATGTCCCGCGCATTGCGTTCGTAAATAAAATGGATCGCGTGGGTGCGGATTTCGAAGCCGCTGTCGAAACCATGCGCACGAAGCTCGGCGCAAATGTTTGGCCCGTTCTGATTCCCCTAGGTAAAGAAGATCACCTCCGTGGGCAGATCGATATTCTCAATCAAGTGGCAGTCCTTTATAGTGACAGTGATGCCATGGGATCGACCTACGAGATCATTGAAATTCCTGAAGACCATAAGGCACTTGCTGAAAAGGCATACGCGGACCTGGTAGCCCAGATGTGTGATCTTGATGAGGAGATTGGAATGCTCTTCCTCGAGGAACAACCTATTTCCAAGCAGCAGCTCAAAGCTGCCATCCGTCGCCAAACGATCGCCAACCGCTTCGTTCCTGTCGCGGGAGGATCAGCTTTCAAAATCAAGGGCGTCCAGTTCCTCGTTGATGCGGTTGTGGACTACCTCCCGAGCCCGATCGACATTCCACCCGCGAAGGGTCAGGATCCAGACACGCTTGAGCCCATGCCAGCGGTCTCCGACGATAATGCAAAATTTTGTTCGCTCGCATTCAAACTGTGGAGTGATCCCTTTGTTGGTAAGCTTGTATTCTTCCGCGTTTATTCCGGAAAACTCCAAAAGGGAGACACGGTATATAATCCACGAACCAACAAACGCGAGCGCATCAGCCGCATCATTCAGATTCAAGCTGACAAGCGCGAAGACGTTGATGTTTGTTATTCAGGCGATATCGCTGCCATCGTAGGCATTAAAAACATTACGACGGGCGACACGCTTTGCGATGAAGATTTCCCGATCTTACTCGAACCCCCGTCGTTCCCTGACCCCGTTATCTCGATGTCCATCGAGCCAAAGACCAAGGTGGATCAGGAGAAAATGGGAATGGCCCTTCAACGCCTCGCTGAAGAAGATCCTACCTTCCGTGTATTCACCGATGAGGACACTGGTCAGACGATTGTGGCTGGAATGGGTGAACTCCATCTGGAAATTATCCGCGACCGCCTGCTCCGCGAATTTAAGGTGGACGCCAACTCTGGCAAGCCACAGATCGCTTACAAAGAAACGGTCCTTGTTGCTGCAGATGGTGAAGGAAAGCTCGTCAAGCAGTCTGGTGGACGGGGTCAATACGGCCATGTGGTCATCAAGCTCGCGCCGAACGAACGCGGCAAAGGAGTTACGATTGAGAATAAGACTGTCGGCGGATCAATTCCAAAGGAATACATCCCTGCAGTTATCAAGGGCCTAAATGAAGCTACTCTCAATGGGGTTGTTGGCGGCTATCCGGTTATCGATATCCACGTCGAAATCGTCGACGGCAGTTTCCACGAAGTGGATTCTAACGAAATGGCGTTCAAGCTGGCTGCCATATTTGCGTTGAAGGATGGTTTGAAGCGGGCAAAGTCGATTCTCCTTGAGCCAATCATGAAGGTGGAAAATATCACGCCCGACGAATACCAAGGGGACATCATGGGCGATCTCAACCGCCGACGTGCCCGGATCTCTGGTCTCGAGACGAAGATCAACCTGACCACGATTTCCGCAGAGGTCCCCTTATCCGAGATGTTTGGATACGCTACAGCAATCCGCTCGCTCTCGAAAGGGCGGTCCTCCTACTCGATGGAGCCATCACACTTTGAGCAAGTCCCGCAGCAGGTCTTGAATGCGGTCATCGAACAAAAAAATTAATTGAGTAACCAATCATGACGAACGGCCAGAAAATACGCATTCGCCTTAAGGGCTTTGACTACCGGATCCTCGATGCCTCGGCATCTGAGATCGTGGAAACTGCAAAGCGCACCGGCTCCAAGGTCACGGGTCCGATTCCGCTTCCGACCAGAATTGAAAAATTCACGGTGAACCGGTCTCCCCACGTTGATAAAAAATCCATGGAGCAGTTCGAAATTCGAACCCACAAGCGGCTCTTGGATATCGTTGAGCCGACAGCTAAAACTGTCGATGAACTCCGCAAGTTAAACTTGCCCGCTGGTGTGGACATCACCATCAAAATCTAACAGCGCTCACGCGCACACGAAACATGAGTATTGGACTCTTAGGTAAAAAGCTTGGCATGACCCGCGTCTATGACGAAAAGGGTAATGCCATCCCGGTTACCGTCATCGCAACCGGGGGAAATCGCGTTCTCCAGGTTAAAACTGACGACACGGACGGTTATTCGGCCGTCCAGATTGGATTTGACGATCAAAAACCCCAGCGTGTCGCGAAAGCACAGCTCGGTCATTTCAAGAAAACGGATTCAACGCCTAAGCGTTTCGTTCGTGAATTTCGTATGACTGAAGGTGAGGCCGCTCCGGAATCCGTCGATCTGCCCGTCACCACCTTTGAAGTCGGCCAGTATGTGGACGTAATCGGCCAATCTAAGGGCAAGGGATTTCAAGGTGTGGTTAAACGGCATAAGTTTGCTGGTCAGCCCGCCTCGCACGGATCCAAGATGCACCGCCGTAATGGTGCTATCGGAAACCGCTCGACTCCAGGCCGTGTTTTCAAAAACATGGGAATGCCTGGTCATATGGGCGACGAGCGCATCACCACGCAAAACCTCCAGATCGTTCAGGTCCGTGAGGTTGAAAACGTCCTCCTTGTGAGTGGCGCTGTTCCCGGAGCAATCGGATCTTATGTGATGGTTCGTCCGGCGATTAAGAAAACCAACCTGAAAGCTGCAAATTAGGCCATGAGCGCTTCTGTTTTCACAATAAAAGACGCCGAAGAGGCAAAAATCACTCTGATCACCGACGAAAAAAAGGGTAATCAGGCCGTTCACGATGTCGTTGT
>JBGSMR010000027.1:0-3492 GCA_041740065.1 Chthoniobacterales bacterium | reverse complement strand
AGGAAGATCAGGAGGCCGGCAAAGACGTGCGCCTGAATCTCGACAACATCCAGCGAACCATCAACGACCTCGGGGGCCGCCTCGAAAACCGGAAGAAGGAACTCCAATCCATGCGTCACGTCACCAACGGAACGCCGATTGTGCTCGGCGGAGCGTTGGTGATTCCTGCGGGCTTGATTCGGAAACTGCGTGGCGAAGCGCCCGCCGATGCCGCCAGCGCCTTTTCCACCGATCCGGCAGCAAGGAGCAAGATCGAGAAGCTGGCAATGGATGCGGTCCGGCGCGTGGAGGAATCCCGTGGTTGCCGGGTTGCAGACGTGTCCGCCCTGAAATGCGGCTGGGACATCACCTCCTACCCTCCTGCGGTGGATGGCAAGCAACCCGAAGCCCGCCATATCGAGGTCAAAGGGCGTGTGAAGGGTGCCAGCACGGTCACGATCACTCGCAACGAGATGCTCTACGCCCTGAACCAGGCTGACAAATTCCTCCTCGCTATCGTGCAAATTGGCGAGGACGACTCCGTAGAGGGGCCGCACTACATCCGCAATCCGTTCGATTCCGAACCCGGATGGGGAGTCTCCTCCATCAATTTCGATCTCAAACAACTTCTCGCCCGCGCAGAGGTTCCCCACACCATGGATCAATGATAAACAGATTTTTTGTTTATATTCGTTGACTTGGGGTGGATTTCTCCTTGAATGGAAGGAAATCCATCAAAAAACACATGCTATCCTCCTTCTTTATCAAAAACTTCAGGTCCGTTCTGGAGCTGAAGCTGGATTTTTCCTACGGCGAGAGGAAGGCACCCAACAGGTATCAGGAGCAGGAAATCCTGCCCTTCATCGAAGCCGGGACCAAGCATCGGATCGTCCCTTGCATGGCATTCTTCGGCGCGAATGCGTCGGGTAAAACCAACCTTCTCAAAGCGCTTGCAGTATTGAAGCACTTGGTGACTGCCGGCCCCAAATTGTCTGAGGTTTTTGAGCCCAATCTGCTCAATAAAAAATTCGCTGACACCACGTTTGACGTGGAATTTCTCTTAGACGGGAATTGCTTTGCATACCGCGTCACTTACAACGCGAGAGAAATTCTTGCTGAAGCATTAACGAAGAATGGGGAATCTCTCTACTCGGTAAAGCGTCTCACAGCCGAGTTTTCACCGCAGATCACTTCGAAGACTTACTCGCGGCAAAAACTTTCCGATATTTTGCGGGTGGAGTGCTCGGACGGTGAAGGCCGACAAACAAAGCTCTTTCTCAATCGCATAGGCCGCAGCTATCGCGGTCTCAATAGCGACCTCAGCAACGCCTTCGGATTCTTCACCAAATCGCTCAATCTGCTGATCAACAGCGAAACCGTCTTGCTTCCCGTTGCCGTCGAATATCTAGCCTCAACCTTTAATGGTGACGAAGATGCCGCTTTGCGTGAAATCACGGATTTTGTTCGTCGTCTGGATATTGACATCGCCGCGATTGATATTGTCCAAAAGGAACTTCCCAAGGACGAAGAAACCCCGCTCGGAATTACGAAGATCAATCAAGAGACAGGGATCAAACACTCGCTCTTGATCACCACGACTCACAAGGATGCATCCGGCAAGCTTACGCTCCTGGACTTCATCAAGCACGAGTCCGCAGGCACCCAAAGGCTTGCAGGACTGATGGGACTAGTGATTCATGCGCTCAAAACGGGAAGCGTCCTCTTGGTGGATGAATTGGAATGCTCGCTGCACCCCTTGCTCCTGAGGGAAATCGTGATGCTTTTCAAAACACGCCGACATAACGAAAAAGGCGCGCAGCTCATCGTTACGACACACAACACAGACATTCTCGACGACGCCATCCTGCGTCTTTCCGAAATCGCACTGGTGAAGAAAACACTCGCCAACGGGACCTTGGTTCGCCGCTTGGTTGATCTAAAAGAAGATGGCGAAGACATCCGCAACGTCACCAACTTTCGCAGACAATACCTTGCTGGCTTTTACTCCGGTGTGCCGCATCCGGCCCTCTGATCCCGCCGATGCCGACCGTCCGCCACATTATCGTTTGCGAAGGGGAGGCCGAATGGGCCTACCTGCAACGCCTCCAGGCCTTCCTCGACGCCCAGCCCTTGCCGGACGGCGCTTTTGAAACCCCGCTCCGCATTATCGGCCCCGAACACTCAGTCGCTAAAACTGGTTCCTTTGGGAAAATTAAAAGTGCTTACAACCGGACCCGCAAAGCCAACACGAGAGTCCGATCTATCCAAATCTGGGCCGACTTCGATCTTTACCACCGCAACGACTACCAGTGTGCCGACAACTACGCAGCAAAGACGAACGGCATCCCAGACTTCCTCTTCTCCTTCCATAATTTCGAGGACTTCTTTGCCCTGCATTTTGATGGCGGGGCCTTCGATGAGTGGCTTCGTTTCGGCGGCCCTGGAGGCCTCCGCCACTTCATCACGCCGCTCCACTCGGAAGGTTACCTCCCAGAGATCAAACGGATCTTCCCTGGCTACGGCAAGGGCGGTCTCCCCCCCGACTTTGTCTCTTGGGATACCTTGCGTAACGTAAAAACCAATATGGCGCACCAGCCCACTTCAAACCCTCATGACCTTAAAGGCATCCGCAGCTTTGCGGAATTCCTAGTTCGCGAAATTGAGCGGACCTACCCTGGCTCCCTGGACCCGGCTCCGGCCGCAGTTGTCCCACCACCATTTGCTCCCTAATGCCTGACCACGCCATCAAATCCCCCCGCAAGCTCATCGAAGTCGCCTTGCCGCTGGACGTTATCAGTGCCGCAGCGGCTCGGGAAAAGTCCATCCGTCACGGGCATCCCAGCACTTTGCATCTCTGGTGGTCGAGAAAACCACTAGCGGCGGCTCGGGCGGTGATCTTTGCGCAGTTGGTCAATGATCCCGGCTACCAACAGGGCGGCGGCTTTAAATTCGGGAAGAACAAAAAGGAAGCCGCCATCGAGCGGAAGCGGCTATTCAAAATCATCGAAGACCTCGTGCTGTGGGAGAACACCACCAACGAGGAAGTGCAAGAGCGTGCCCGGTCCGAAATTCGCCGTTCGTGGCGAGAGGTGTGCGAGCTGAACAAGGACCACCCGCAGGCCGCTGAATTATTTGACGCAGAAAAACTCCCGGCGTTTTTCGATCCGTTTGCCGGCGGGGGTTCAATTCCACTGGAAGCTCAGCGGCTGGGTATTGAGGCATGGGCCTCTGACCTAAATCCCGTGGCTGTAGTGATAAATAAGGCGATGATTGAAATCCCCCCGAAATTCGCTGGGCACCCGCCGGTTGGTCCGCTCCCGACAAAAGAAAATGGCGGAAGGCTGGATCTGCCAAAATCGTGGCCAGGGACAGGGGTCAGTGTGGAATGGCACTAACTTAAGGGAGGTTTGGGACGAATGGAGGGAGCGGGTTTGGGGGACGGTTCGGGGGATTGGAGGATGAGTTTCTGGGTGATCTCGCGCATCTCATCGACGAGTTGATCCAGAGCGCGTT
>JBGSMR010000026.1:0-5895 GCA_041740065.1 Chthoniobacterales bacterium | reverse complement strand
TTCCCCAACGTAAGTTTTGATCTGTCGAATTCCTGACAGATTATCGTGAAGCAGCGAGTTCATCGCAGAGGCCGCCTTGCGCTGTTGGCGATACCGCGACTTGGCTGTGATCGTATACAATACCGCCCCCAGTGCGAGAAGCGGGATGGGCGCAGCAGCGACAGCGGCCATGGTCGGGTTGTAGAAAACCATCAGCCCAAGCACAATCGCGATCTGGAGTACAGCTACCGACCCTTGCTCAATGCCATCGATTAGCACCCGCTCCACCGATGTCACATCTTCCACCATCCGCGTCATGATGTCGCCCGTTGCTCGATTATCGAACCACGTCAGAGGAAGCTGCTGGATATGACCGTAGAGATCGCTGCGAAGGTCACAAATCACCTTCTGTTCAAAAACATTGTTCAGCAATATCCGCAGCCAACTCAAAACCCCCTGGATCAAGAATGCCGCAAATGCCGTGAAAATCAGAGGTGGAAGAATTTCGGGCCGCTCCCCTCGAATCCCGTCGTCAATAATCCGCCTTGTTACATCGGGAAAAACGATGATCATCAACGTGCCACTAATGGCTGCAAGAAAGGTCCCCGCCGCAAGCCACGGATAACGACGAAGATAACGGTAAACACGAAAAGTCTGATGCATAGGAAGCCTGTTTAGGCGGACAATGAATATAAGCGAGTCGCCGCAGGTGCGCAACGATTCAACCACAGCCTCGATAGGGTCCTGTTTGTCACACAGATTTGGTTGCATTCTGGCTCACGACGAATTATCAGCCCTGACATGACGAATTACCCATCGCTCGTGCGTCGCTTCCCGGTTTGTTTTGGGTTAATCCTGTTTTGTCTCGTATTGACTGCATCAGCCGACGAGCCCCGCCAGTGGACGAGCCGCGACGAATCGGCCACCTTGACAGCCCGATTCCTCCGGCAATCCGGCGAGGACGTCACATTGATCCTGCCCAATGGCCGGTCGCAGGTTGTGAAACGCGACTTCTTGTCAGAGCCAGACCTCGCATGGATCGACGCAACTGTGGCAGAGCAAACGCAGGAGACACAAATGGCCGCCGCCGGAGCCAAAGCAACCGCAAAAATTCCATCTGCTTTGAAAGGACGACTCATCGATGCCGATGGCAAGCCTGCCAATTTAGAAAACGCATCGGGGTTGGTGCCGAAATACTATCTGTTTTATTACTCCGCCTCGTGGTGCGGTCCGTGCGTCGCATTCACTCCCGAACTCGTGCGGTTCTACAATCGGATGAAGGCGTCCAATCCCGAGTTGGTCGTCGTGCTGGTCCCTAATGACAAATCGGGGGATGCTGCGTTGGCCTACATGAAAAAGTCCCGTATGTCGTTTCCAGGTGTAGAATTCGATAAACTCAGCCGCTCTGAGATCCCAAAAAATCCTGGCAATACCATCCCTGCCCTCCGTCTCACCGACGAAAATGGCACCGATCTCCTCACCACCATCGATACTCCAAACAACAAATTTCTCGACGAAGCCAAAAAGCTGGTCACCACCAAATCCGAGATCTAGCCCGTCACACGACACGCCCTCCTGGCCAGGACAAATGCATCAAACCAAAGGCTCGCGCAATGCCGTTAGTCCTTCCGCCATTGATTGTGCACTCTGCCCACCTTCACGCGTGCTGCCTCTTTTCGAAACTCTGCACTGGTATTTTCTCTTTTTCATTTTCAGATTCTCTCGTTTGGAGAATCCCGTGTCCGTTTTTGTCAGGGCAGATCATTTGACCACCTCACAGAGGAGGTTGATTTTCTCGAAGGCGCTTTCTGAAAGTTGCCGTCGAAGTTGACGGCGGCATTATTAGGGAAGAGTCGGGTCTTTCACGCAGCGGAAGCCGAGATGATTAGTGCCAGTGTCAGGCTCGCCCTTGCCGCGGGTGCCAGCCATGTAGCGGGTGCAGTATTGGTCGGTGCAGAGGAACGATCCACCGCGATGCACGTGTTTCGCCACGCCGGGTTCAGAGGGATCGAACGAATCCGGCGGCCCTTGGGGATTTTCGATCACGCATTCGGACGCGGCGCGGTCGTATGTGTCAGGACGATACCAATCGCTGCACCACTCCCAAACATTGCCTGCCATGTCGTAGAGGCCGTAGGCGTTTTGGGGGAAGGATTTCACAGACGCGATTCCTGCGAAGCCGTCCTCGGCTGTGTCTTTGACCGGAAATGTTCCCTGCCACGTATTCGCCATGAATTTTCCGCTGGGCTTGAATTCGTCGCCCCACGGGAACAGCTTCCCCGCGAGGCCGCCTCGATCTGCAAACTCCCATTCCGCCTCGGTCGGCAGGCGTTTACCCGCCCATTTTGCGTAAGCCACAGCATCCGGGTAAGCGATCTGCACGACGGGAAAATTTTCGCGGCCTTGGATGCCACTGGTCGGTCCTTCGGGATGCCGCCAATTGGCGCCGGGAATGTAGGTCCACCATTGGAAATGGTTGTTCAATGAAACCGGTTTGGGCGTCGCGGCGAAGACGACGGATCCCGCGACGAGGTTCTCGGGTGGCGCATCCGGAAATTGTTCTTTCGTTGGAGCGACTTCAGCAATCGTTTTGTAGCCGGTCGCTTCAACAAACTTCGCAAATTGCGCATTAGTGACCTCCGTGGCGTCCATCCAAAATCCCGAAACAGAAACGCGGTGAATCGGAAGCGTATCAGACACCGTGCCACTCGAACACATCGATGCCCCATGGGCCTTTCCATCCGCCCCCATGGAGAACTCGCCGCCCGGAATCCACACCATGCCGTCTGGTCCGGGGCTCGGAGCGGGTTTCTTATCCTCCACAGTCGGGAGAAATGAAGAGCTGATGGCGTCCTGAGCCATGCTGATTCCGGGGGTCAGGAACAAACAAAGGGCGAGCAAGCTGGAAAGGGGCTTCATTTCGTGAGGCAAACGCTAGCGGTGATTGCAGGCAACCGCAATTGCGCACTCGCGGGGCACACTTACTTTTTGCTTGCTTACCCGATTGCGGCCCGCGCGTTTCACAAGCAAACGTTAGTCTACTTTCTCAAGTTTTGGGTCCGACCAGGAGCCATCCAGCGCGGCTTCTTCTGGCCAGTAGAGGCGCATATAGGTGGCAAGAAGAAAAGAGACAGAAGGCTTCCGGCTTTTATCGTCCTTGATAATCAATCCCCGATGACCTTTCCTTTCCAGCCCATGGTCAAATGCCCCTTCGTATTCAATGCGAACCGTCGTGGGATCCTTCGGTTTCAGTATGTTCTCACAGCGAAGTAAAATAGTGTCAATAAACCATGCCTGACTCCTCACGCGTCATGATAAATCGCACCCTCGTATTGGATTCTTAATTGCCTCGGCATCCATTCCCCTTTTCCGACCCCTCACAGCCCACTCAATGTGAAATAGCTGGACCGACCCCTTTTTCGAATGGGTGATGCCGAAGCGATGACGCATTCCTGACCGAACGGACGAGGTCGCTCACCCCGCGTTCTGGAGATTGCACATCTCGGCATATCTTCCGCCAAGATTGCGTAATTCCTGCGGCGTGCCGTGTTCTGCAATTTTGCCTTCCTCCAGCACGATGATCCGGTCTGCATTACGAATCGTCGAAAGTCGATGAGCGACGACAAAGGTCGTTCGACCAATCATCAGTCGTTCCAGAGCGGATTGCACTACCGCCTCGGACGCGACATCCAACGCAGACGTAGCCTCGTCGAGAATCAAAACCTTCGGATCGCGCAGGATCGCACGCGCGATGGCGATGCGTTGCTTTTGGCCTCCGGATAGGCGGCTTCCACGCTCGCCGACGATGGTATCCAAGACGTCCGGGAGTTTTTCGACGAAGTCGAGTGCGTTGGCGGCCTCAAGAGCTTGCCAGATTTGATCGTCGCTTACTTTTCGATTCCCGTAGTCCACGTTATCCCGAAGGGTTCCGTGAAAGAGAATGGATTCCTGCGCCACGACGCCGACAAACCTGCGGAAACTGCGCAAATCCATCGCATTCATATCTTGCCCATCGAGCAGAATCTTCCCCGAGTCCGGACGATCAAATCCCAGAATTAAGGAAATAAGCGTCGATTTTCCCGATCCGCTCGGGCCAACCACGCCAATGGTCTCGCCGGGGGCCACCGTGAGTGAAAAATCGTGAATCGAACCTCGCGATGCGCCGGGGTGCGTGAACGTGACGTTTTGAAACGCAAATTGCCCCCGCACTTGATCGATGGTTGCTTTGCCGATGTTCTTTTCGGTGTCCGGATTTTCAAGCACTTCGCCGATCGAGTGGAGCGATTCAAAGCCTTTGCTGATCATTGGCAGCATGTTTGCCAAACTCAGCACCGAGTTGCTGATCGTGGCAAAATAGGCTGACAGCATCACGACGTCGCCCGGCGTGAGCGGGATGATTTTGGTGTATGCCAGCCACGCGCTGAGGATCAGGCTGAACATCGTGAAGAAGTTGAACGCAGTCCATGCAGCCGATTGAAACAGCGCGTTCTGGACGTCAAGCCGCAGCCCAGCCGTGCGGACGGAGCCCAATTTGTGCGACATGCGCTCGATCTCCGAGTGCTCAACGGCGTGGGCGCGCGTGATCGGGATCATCTCGATCATTCCCGCCACGTGGGCGGACATGCCCTCGATCTCCGTGCGGAATTCATGATTTCGATGTTTTAGCTTTTCGGAGAGCAGTTTCCGCAACATCGTAAGGATCGGGACGGTCACGAGGAAAATCAGCAAAAACTGCGGTGCCCGGATAGCGGTGATGACGACGGATGTGATGATCGTTGTGATCGCGCTCAGGCCGCCGTCGATGATCAATCGCGCGGTTTGATCGACCGCTTCGACATCGCGGAGCACCTTGGATTGCAGCGCTCCGGCGCTCGTGCGTTTGTAAAACGAGATCGAAAGCTGCTGAAGGCGGCGAATCAGGGACTCTCGCAGCGAGGCCTCCACATCCCGCGTGGCCTGGCTCATGAAGCGGATGTAAAGCGCGTGTCCGGGCACATTCAACGCGAGCAGAAAAACAAGAACAGCCGCGTTGATCAGGAGGCTCCGGTTGGCGTCGGGTCCCGGCGATGACACGATATCGATCACATTCGCAGTGACCAGCGGCATCGCCCAGAGCGGTGAAGTCTTAAAGAGGAAAAAAACGGTGGAGAGCACCAATCGCCCGGTATGCGGGCGGTAAAGCCCGATCATAGTCCGCCACGGGTTCTGACGCTGGAACTGGGATTCAGCCGGCGGAGATGGTTCCTCACCTGGAGATATTTGCGACAAACTCATCTGCTATTTGCTGCGATTAGCAAGCGTCGGGCGTAATTGCCAGATCGATCTAAACTCCACGGCAGATTTTTTCAGGCGAGCATCTGATTCGCCTGCGCGGCTCCATAGGGTCACATCTTGACATTTGACATTTCTTCACGAACCGCTTCGTAGATTGTCGCCAACTTCCGGTCGTTCTTCATACTTTTCCTCCAAGCGCTTCACTGCTTGCGTGATGGCGGAGTCGTCCTTTCCTCCGAGCCATTCCGCCAGAATTTCCCAATCGTGGCGCCACGCCGGACTTTTTCCCCATTCGCAGTAGGCACCCACCGGCACTCCAGTGAGTTTGAGTTCGTCTGCGGAGAATGAAAAGCTAGTCAATTTGGGACTGATCTACTTGGTTGTCGCGCTGGTTTATCGCAGTGTTCGGGATCCGCGATGAGCAACCGGAATGATGGCACGTTAACTTTCCGGGTGCCTTGATTTTCGAAGGAATCCGGGTTTGTTTGCGCGACGAAAAAAGGGTCAGTGTGGAATGGCACTAACTTAAGGGAGGTTTGGGACGAATGGAGGGAGCGGGTTTGGGGGACGGTTCGGGGGATTGGAGGATGAGTTTCTGGGTGATCTCGCGCATCTCATCGACGAGTTGATCCAGAGCGCGTT
>JBGSMR010000099.1:0-3670 GCA_041740065.1 Chthoniobacterales bacterium | reverse complement strand
GAGGTTCTCCGTACCGTCATTCCCCGCATCGGTCCGCCGACGTCCGTGGCTTCGGGCTTACCTGGGAAGACTGTGAGGACATCCTCGCATCCCTCGGCTACGGGGCAAAAATCGAGTTGCTCCCGGCATGAGAATCATCCGCAAGCTTGACCCCGTAGCCTTCCGTCTTTCGCCAGTTTTCGCGCCTAAGTCCGACGGGCTGTTAGGCATTCGCGCCGCCCACGTTGCCCGGCTTTTTGCGGGTTAATCCGGATGCCCTTGCGGTCTCAGGGATGAAGCCCATGGCGCGATACAATCCTTCCGATATTTTTGGGTCCGGGGAGGCGAGAATGGAATAAATCACGGAAGAGGTGCGGGCGTGGCTGTGTGCATCGGCTTGGGTGCGGGATTGGATTGCTGCAATCAGGGCAGTCTCCAAGGTGGCGATCCGCTCGCGCGCTGCGAATGACGGCTCGATGGCTTCTTTGAACTCGCTTAATGTCATTTTGGCGAACGTCTCGCCACTTGCGAGATTCTCCCACGCGGAGGCCACCGAGGTGATGCGACGCATCGTGCGTCCGGGATTTTTTGACAAGGTTCGGGTGCTTTTTGCCAGTGTGGTTTCAGATGATGTTGCTATGCTCCCCGCAAGAGAAATCGCGTGTTCTGATGCTTCCATCCCGCTGAAGGACGCATTCATCCGGCGCGCGGAAGTGGACGAGAACACGGAGGAAGCCCAAAGCAGAGGGGAAAAGCCGCGGGCTGCTGAGCACAAGCGTCCTTCGCCTCGACTGCCTCAAGCAAGCGCAAAACAGCACCATCAACCTAGAATTCGCAATTGAATTCACCATGGAGGACACGAAGGGCATGAAGTTCAATACCTTAGGGGAAATCAGGACCACTCATCTCGTTCACCCAATGGGTGAACGCAGGTCTGCTTGGTCGGGTCGGCTTTTAGACAAGTCATTTCTTCATGTCCTTCCCGGTCTTCATGGTAAAAACTGGCATTTTCAGGCCTTCCAACTGCGGGATTTTGGATCAAGCGAAGTTTCAGATTCCAGTGGTAATCTCAATGGGGCGGCGCAATGAAGAAGCCAGTGTCAACCGATTTGCATGCCGCCCTCATCTTGCGTGCACGCGACGAGCCTGAGCCAACCAAGCAGGGGCGGCCCGATCATCGGGTGATGAGCACACGACTTCGATTTTTCGTTGGGGAGGCAGATGGTTTTAATGGTGTTGTGGCATCTTGGTCAGCATCGTCGCGGGACCCCATTCCGAGAATGTCAAAGAACTCCCTTGGAACAATCTTCGGGAGCCATTGCGGATCACTCACAGTACCGGTCGAGACATACTCGAGCAGCTTGCTCACGGGAAACAATACAATGCCTGGGATGCCTCGGGCATTGATTCTTACAGTCATATCCATATCGCCGCTGGGGTAGCGCACATTACCGCTTCCGAAAAGACTGAAGCCATGACCGTCAACCTCCAGATTGGACGTGCTGACGACGCGTTTTGCTATCTCGAAATCTGCCGTCGCAAGTCGGGCGCTTTCATGCCCTGCCCCCGGAATGATCGTGCTGATGATCTCAGAGAGTGGGCCGAATACAGGAATTGCAAGCACGTGCCCCTCCTCTACGCGGATGCTTCCGCTGCCGCGCATGCTGCTGTCATCACCCAGCAGCGCAGTGAATTTGTAGTGGCCACTCATAAGGCCTTTAGATTTTTCGTAACCGAAATATCTTTTGGTTACCGAGGCGAAATCTACCCGAGCGAGGTGCAGTTCTGCGCCGAAAGTAGGTTTTTTCGGATTCGCGGAAACCTCGGCCTTCACCTTTACCGACCCGCCATAAAGACTGGATTTTGGAATATCAGCGAAGACCGTCTGCCCGAGGAGATTAACCGTGCCACGAGTCGGGCCAAATCGAAGCATTTTCCCGATGAGTTCGTAGTCAAGTCCATCTCGCGCATCAACTTTCACGCGCAACGCATTTTTATCCGGGTGTTCCATGTGAACGAGTCCGTCAGCTTCGACATAGGGAGGCGTGCGAAACTTGTATACGGCCACGGTGGCGGCGATCCGTGGATCAACCCACATGAGGATCTCAGCCGGCATCACGTTGCTTTTGATGTTACCCAACCGGACTTCGCGGCGACCGAAATCGTAAGTAAATGATCCGGTCGCTTGTCTTCCGTCCATTTTTAACAAGATGTTTTCGTAGATTACTGCGCGATCTTTGATCACGATATCTGCTTCTGCAGAATCAATCCACGCTCCACGCATCGCCGTGCGTCCAAGACGTGCAGTGCCCGTCCCGGAAAGTGCATCCATGTGAGGACGCGTGCCGGTAATGGTAACCTCCAGTTCGGGCACGTCCTCGAACTCCATAACTTCAACCACTCGCTTTTCATATTTCCCCATGATTGGAAGGAGCTCGGTGGGATTTGCTTTACTCTTCAGACGGAGTCGAAAATCGTTTGGAGCACTGAGCACATCCGCGGTGAGGCTACCTGACTGCAGGTCCAGTCGGGCATCGGAGCTATAGAATTTTCCATTGTTCCATGCGAAGTCCGCAGAGAACCCTTTTGCTCCGATTTTGCGCATCTGAAACGCACCGGATTCCACTCGGCCTGTCGCTCGAATGTCTGGTCCGTTGAGTGCTGATTTCACCGTTAAGATCGCAGAAACCTCGGCATCACCTAAAAACCGCACTTCTTCGGAAATCTCTCTCTTTCCGAGGCTAGACAGGATGGCTGCCGGGGCGAGTTTACCGGAGAGTTCAAATTCGCCTTGTTGGGCCAGAGTCTCCCAGTCTCCAGTAAGGCGAAGCGCGGTATCCGGACCGAGCAATTCCGCCCGTCGCAACACGACTTTACGATTTTTATATCCTGCGTCGATGGTGATCTGATCCAGCACCACGTCTCGGTACTGCATGGCACCCACATTTGCCGACGCCTGCGACGCCTCGATTGTGTCGAGGTCTGCCAGGTCACCCGAGACATCAAGCGATAGAATCGGGCCTCCTTGTTTAAAATCGATTTCGTTCAGCACCTGCAAAATTGCTCGAATCGTTTGCGACCGGGCTTCGAGATCTGGCTTTATCTGATTGTTTTGTGTGAGTCGAAAAGAAGCGGGGTTCCGGAGGCTGGCTCGGAGATCCAGATTAATCCCCTCCACAGAAAGGAGCGCAGTGCTAATCCGGAGTTCTGCGGTCGTCTGCTGGATCTCGGCCTCCGCAATCTCGACAGTAACCGAGTCCGGTTGTCTGCCGTCGGCCGCAAATGGCACCCGAAAGGATCCGCCTTCCACGCGCAGCGAATCCGCTAAGAATGCCCCTGACAATAACGCCGTGAGATTCGGTGCGATCTCAATCCGCCTGATTTTTGCCTGAACGGCAGGCCCCGCCGAAACCGGAACGCTCACCTCCGAATCCTCAGCGATAAATCCCTTAAATGGGTTGAACGTCAGGCGTCCAATTTGCACGTTCACCTCGCCTATGCTCAGTCCCTCCGAGACCCGGGCCGTGATCCCTGGACCGAATCCCACCGTTTGGATCCAAGCAAGGACGCCCGCCAGCGCCGCAAGTACAGACACAACAATGAGTCTGCTAAATGTCCTCAAGAACCGCATGACAGCCTAAAGCAGATACTGCGCGTCCACATCCACGGCGATATGCACATCTGTGGGCAG
>JBGSMR010000097.1:0-4667 GCA_041740065.1 Chthoniobacterales bacterium | reverse complement strand
GCGATGCGCTCGTGGGCACCGACGACAAAATGGTGACTACACTTCGGGCAAACCCGAAGATTTTCCTTGAGGGCAAGATTATGAGTTACTTCGCCGCAGGATGGACACTTTGTCCAAAGACCTTCTGGGATATCACGGCTTTTGCGGGCCAGGACGTTTAAAACGGGTTTTCGGAAAATTGCCATAATTCTATGAGATGTTATCCACGTGCCACGGTGACAGCACAGACGCGGGATGCGCCACCATCGATCAGCACACGCGCGCATTCGTCTAGCGTCGAGCCAGTCGTCAGCACATCGTCCACCAATGCGATCCTTAATTTATTCACCGCCGCATTCTTGCGCAATTTGAAGGCATCGCGCAAGTTCTCCATCCGGTGCTTGCGATCAAATTGCGTTTGGGTGTCGGTATATCTCTGACGAACTAGTGCGTTCTGCCACGGAATTTCAAGGTGCTTTGAGGCAATTCGAGCGAGGAGTTCGGACTGATTGAATTCCCGTTCCCGATGCCTTACTGCGTGCAATGGCACGGGAACAATCACCTGAGGATCAAAATCGGAAAGCCGCTCGTCTTGAAAACCCTCCGCTAACCAACCTCCCAACAGCACTGCCAGACGCTGCTCATGTTTGTATTTAAGCCGGTGAATCAACTCCCGCGTCGATCCACCAGCACGCATCACTGACACGGCAAACTCAAAATGGAATGGATGTCCTTTGCAGTTTGGGCAGATGAAGGGACCAGAAAGTCCTGAAAGCGGATGCGAGCAATTTTCGCAGCGGGGATGGTCGATTCGTTGAATTTTCATTTCGCAGTGCAAGCAGATCCACCTACCGGAATCGATTGCCGTATCACACACGGCGCAATGCGGAGGGAAAAGCAAGTCCCCCGCAGCGTTAATGATCTCCTTGATTGCGCCCACAGCCGACACGCCGCAAATACCACCACACCATCCCGCCGGTGACAAGCAAGAGCATTACCGGGATGACACCCGTAGGTACCATGCCACTCACCACGTTGGGTCCGACCCATGGCATGAGCTCCTCGGGAGGCTTGATACGGTATCGAGTCACCAAGTTCACCGATTGCTGAATGAGGATCCATCCTGCGTGTAATCCGATCGCCATCCAGAGCGAGCGAGTGGCAAGCGTTGCGACGCCAGTAATCCATCCAATCACGAACAACGTAATCATCCCGCCAATGAGGACCGACAATGCCAGCCCACCTTCAAAACTGGATCCCAGCAAATGAAATCCGGACAGCCATGTCACATCCTCAGCGGGAATCAACCCTTTGGGTTTGATAAAATGGACCACAGAAAAACCCACCGATACCACTGCCAAGGCGGGAATCCTGTGCAAGGATCGGATCGCTAATCCTAGCAAGACGCCGCGAAATAGAAACTCCTCAAACACCGAGACAAATGTCGCTGTGAAGAAAACGCGGATCAGCGGACTCAGCGAAAACTCATTCCGGATGCGAAGAATATCAAACTGAACATATCCCGCCGCCAGAACGGCCACCGGAATGATTGCCAACCCAAGGCCCACGGAGAGATCCCTCCAACGGCGAGAGTTTGGCTCGATCCCCATCTGCGTGAGATTTTGAATCTTTACCCAACGGATCAACGGCCATAACAGCACAAGTGCTGCGATCTGCGTGATTCGACTGAACACGCGATGGAACGGATGGCTTTCCAGGCCAAACGCCATCCCCTGAGCACCAAGGGCCTGCAATCCCCAAAAGACCGGCGGTGCCAGAAAAAGCGCGATTAAAACGACCGCTAACAAATAAAGAACAATCTTTGCGATAGGATTCACGCGCGCGAGCGTATCAGCTACAATCTCAGCCGAAATGATTTTTTCCCATCACGAATCGCCCACAACCGATCTGGTCCAACTCGACAAACAACATGTGTGGCATCCATTCACTCAGATGCAGGCATGGTGTGCCCCGGATCATGAGCCGATTGTCCTCGTCGATGGGGAAGGAGCAATTCTCAGGGACTCCCGCGGACGCAGTTATCTAGACGGAAATTCATCCATTTGGACTAACATTCATGGCCACAAACATCCGAAAATCAACGCTGCCGTCCGCGAGCAATTAGATCGCGTCGCACATGTATCCTTTCTGGGGAGCACCAACGAGCTCGCCATAACCCTTTCAACCCGGCTCTCTGGATTATTTCCAGACCATGTGCTTCCGAAGGTGTTCCTATCGGACAATGGGTCCACGGCAATCGAAGTCGCGCTTAAAATGGCGGTGCAATACCATCAGATACACGGCACGCCAGACCGCAGCCGTTTCATTGCATTTGAAAATGCTTACCACGGAGACACCGCAGGAGCAGCCAGCGTGGGTGGAATTCCGGCATTTCACGGGCGATTCGCGCAAATGCACTTCCCGGTCGAGCGGATCCGTACGGAGGCAGACTTGGAAACAATCGACCGCCCCGAGCAGTTCGCAGCAGCGATTATCGAACCCTGCATTCAGGGTGCCGCCGGGATGCGGCTCTGGCCCTCTGGTCTCCTCCGTGCACTCCGAAATTGGTGCGACGCACATGGCGTGTTTTTAATTTTTGACGAAGTAATGACCGGGTTCGGCAGGACCGGAAAAATGTTTGCCTGCGAGCACGAAAACATAACTCCGGATTTTATCGCTTTAGCAAAAGGGCTCACCGGTGGCTACCTGCCACTCGCAGCCACTCTCACGACGGACCGTGTCTATGAGGCATTTCTGGGCACGACCGAGTCACAGCGCACGCTCTACTATGGCCACAGCTATGCAGGCAATGCCCTCGCTTGCGCTGCTGCGCTTGCGAGCCTGGATCTCTTTCATGATGAATCAACGTTGATAAATCTTCAGCCGAAAATTGCTGACCTCTCACTGTGCCTCGCCGACCTTCGTTCTCACCCGCTAGTGCGGGACATCCGGCAATGTGGATTTATTGCGGGCATCGAAATCGGCAATCGCGATGGCAACCCGTATCCGTGGACAGAACTACGCGGCGCCCGAGTCTGCGCGCGGGCGCGCGAGTTTGGGCTCCTCACACGCCCCGTGCTCGATACCATCACCCTGATGCCTCCACTTTGCACCACATCGGCGCAAATCAAAGATGCAGTGCACGCAATCCGCGCGGCTATCGATCTCGTGTGCGCAGAGTAAGCGCCGTCAGCTCCACAGATCGCCCTGTTCCAATGCCGCCGACGCAGAATTACCGGCCTCGTTTTTCAGTTCCGCCAGCAGAGTCTTAAATTCATATTTTGCCACCGCTTCCAGCAGCTCAGGATATTTCGGACACAGGCCCAAATTTTTAATCGCGATCGGGAGATCGAGATCGGAGTCGAGCCTGACCATCTCAAGGTTTTGTAGCAATTGATGCGAAGCACTGAGGATTTTTTCGCGCACCTTTTCCTTAGCAATTAAATCCGGTCGCGCGAGCATCGCTGCAACGGAACCAAACTGCTGGACAAGCGCAGTCGCAGTCTTGGATCCAATACCCTCCACACCGCGGATGTTATCCGAGCTATCCCCGGTCAACGCGAGCACATCACCAATTTGCGCGGGAGCAACCCCCCATTTTTTATAGACCTCCGTAGTGCCCAATAATGCAAAACCTCCCGGACTATCGACGACATCAGCCTTTGCGGTCGAATAGATCGCGGTCCGGTCACTAACCATTTGGAGAATGTCTTTGTCATTGGTAGCGATGATCGTCTCGCCATCATGCGCATGCGCGTAAGAGGCAATGAGATCATCTGCTTCCGTCCCAGGCACAGCAATACTGCCAAACCCGAGCCACGAGACAAGCTGCTGCATGGGTGCCTCTTGAGATTTCAGGTCCGGCGGCATCTCGGGGCGTTGTTGTTTATACTCCGGTTGCAGCGCGGTGCGACGCGCAGGCAGTCCCGCGTCCCAGCATACCGCAGCAAAATCCGGCCGAATATCTTGGAGCATTCGACGGAGCGCCTTAGTAAAACCATAGATCGCATTCGTCGGTTCTCCCCGCGAATTGGTCAGCCCCCGGATCGCGTAGAACGACCGGTAAAGGTAGTAATGCCCATCGACAAGAAGCAGCTTTTTCATCGGGGCAAAAGCCAACTCCTGATTGCCCAGAAATTTACGAATTGCATCTCGCGAACGATCATCAGTAGGGACGCGGACTCAGTTCAGTTTCGGGGGGAGTCGGCACGGGGGTAGGCGGGTCCACCGGCTTTGGAGGCCTCGGCGGTTCTGGAGGGGGAACCACAATTGGCGGTGGCGCGGGAGGTTTAGGGGGCTCAGGTGGCCGGAGCCGCTCGCGATCTCTGATGCGTTCCAGCGTTCGCAGGCGGATCAACCGCTGCATCCGGGCGCGCTCCTCAGCAGCCATGCCCGAGCGATTCTGCAGACCAGTGGCAACTTTAATGGCTCGCACAGGAGGAGGAACGGTCGCACGAGGCGAGTTCCCCAGCAATTGCGGGGCCTCAGCATCTGTGCGACTTGTTGCGAGGTTGTTTGTCTCCACGACTTGCGCAACAGGATTTCTATCCGCGTAAATCCCGTAGTTTAAATTGATCAATCGCCCCTGATTCTTAAGCTCTCGCTGTCGGAGAGCTGCCTCTTTGATGAAAGGTTGATTCGTTAGAGGGCGGAATTCACGCCCGAGCAACCCCGATGTTTCGACGAGG
>JBGSMR010000411.1:0-3925 GCA_041740065.1 Chthoniobacterales bacterium | reverse complement strand
CTTTGCCAATCACTCGGGACGCTGAAGGTCACTTTGACCTGGGCGTTCTCAAATGTTGTGGTGAGCGACTGGGCGCGAGCAATTGCAGCGCTAACAAAAAACAAGACGGTGCAGGTGAAAGTGAATATTCTTTTCATGATTGGAAGCAGCTGATGATTTGAGCCATTTAGAAACATCTGTGCTCCGATGTCTTTTCAGATTCGATAGAACAGACAGGAAACTCGTCCAAACAGACACAGCCCCCGTTGACCGGACAAAAAAAATTGTTCAGTCTGACTTCGGTGGACGACTCATTAAGACAACGGCTGTATGCAGGGCTTTCATTCTGGAGGCTGAATATCGTCGTCTGGTCTTTGTTCGCCGTATTTTCATTGATTGAGCGGCTGCTGTTATTCCCGACGATTTTTCAGGCCGGTGTGTTTTCAATCTTTCAGATACCGATCGCGGTGATTTTGTCGGGACTGCTTCGCATCGTGTATCGGAGACCATTCATCGGTGACACCTTTCGCATCACGACGGCGGCGTGGATTATCGGACTCAGCCTCATCGCCGCGTTTCTTCACGCCTATATCGTCCACGAAACCGCGTCTTCGCTGGGGTGGATCAGTTCGGCCATCAACGCGGATGCTGCGTTCGGTCTGAGAACGAAATTTTATTGGCTCGTTTACATGGGATGGGGCTTGGGATATTTCGGAATTCGCGCACAAATTGAAGCGTCCTCACAAGCCGAGAAGGCAAAAGCAGCACGTGCCGAAGCTCATCGCATCGAACTACAGATGCTGAGGGCCCAATTGGATCCGCACTTTTTGTTTAATTCGCTCAACAGCGTTACTGCCGAAATCCGTCCCCATCCCGACACTGCGATTAATATGATGCGGGAACTCTGCGATTATCTGAGGTATTCCCTCGATCATCGCAATCAACCAACGGACGAGTTGGCCTCCGAGCTAGATGCTGTATCAGCGTATCTTAAAATCCAGCAGGCGCGATTTGGAGATCGTCTCAACACGCGGATTGAGGCCGATGACGCTAGCCGACGACGCATCGTCCCAAGTTTTCTCCTCCAGCCGCTAGTCGAAAATGCGGTGAAACATGGCTTCGAAGCGGATCATGCAACCTGGGATCTGCACTTGATGGCCCGCACTGCAGACGATACTTTGCGGATTAATGTGAAAAATTCCGGTTGCCTCGATTTATCGGAGTCATCCCATCAGGGAGTCGGGTTAAGCACTCTGCGACGAAGATTGGAACTCCACTATCCTCGCCGACACTCGTTTGAAATGACGGAGGAAGACGGCTTTGTTTGTGCAAAGCTGAAGCTCATTGGTGACCCATGCTTCGCGTAATTTTAGTCGATGATGAGTCCCTTGCCCGACAGGTGATGCGAGAGCTACTCAACGCTGAACCCGCTGTGCAAATCGAGGGAGAAGCAGCTTCCATAGCGGCTGCACGCGATTTAATTACTAAAACAAAACCAGACGCTGTGTTTCTGGATGTAAAGATGCCGGGCAAAAGCGGCTTTGAGCTTTTGCAGTCGTTGGTTCATCAACCAAAAGTCGTGTTTGTTACTGCTTACTCGCAATACGCAGTGCAGGCGTTCGACGTTGATGCGGTCGATTATCTATTGAAACCCGTACGGCCGGAACGTTTGGCCTCAGCCGTGCAGCGCCTCCGTGTCGCCTGCGATGGAACGCCAGAAAGAGATACTACACCCACGCCATATCTCAGCGATGACCGTATTTCGCTTCGAACCCCTGGGCGGACACTCATGGCTTCGCTTTCAGAAATTTGTGCTCTGGAAGCGGATGGCGACTTCACGCGCGTGTATGTGGCCGGCGAGCAAGCATTGATGATTTGCCAGACACTGCGCAATTACGAGCAGTCGCTGCCCTCACCCCCATTTTTGCGTCTCGACCGCTCATTGATGCTCAACGTGAAACGTATCGTAAAAATCGAACATTTATCGCGGGATGAAACCCGGATCTTTCTTGCAGGTGCCACACGCTCGTTCTCAGTTGGCCGAAAAGCGTGGACGACGCTCCGTGAAGCAGGCGTCACCGGATTGCATCGGCCCCCTGCTCAAACGGCCTGATTCGAAACCAATCTAAAGCCTCACCAATCAGATACAAAGATCCTGCAATCAACACGGGGCGGCTTGACTCCTTGGCTGCATGCATAGCCGCATCTAAAGAACTCCAAACTTTTGATTCTCCCGAGACAAATTCCGCGAGCGCGTCAGGGTGAGCCGCCCGTTCATTTTGGATTGGAACCAGCCAGATGGCCTCTGCGACCAATCCTAGGTTGGCCAACATTTCCTCGACTCCTTTCTCGGCAAGAGCTCCAAAAATAGCCAACGGCTTGACATTAGGATACTCTGCCTCCCATGCAGCGAGGAGCGCGTGGATGCCAGCTGGGTTGTGGGCGCCGTCTAGCCAAAAATTTTCGATCTTCTGAAATCTTCCCGGCCATTTCACCACTTGCAACCCTCGAAAAATCGCACCATCTGGCAGCGAAAATCCTGCCGCATGCACCGCTGCGATTGCCACAGCCGCATTCATGCGCTGGTGTGACCCAGCCAGTCCGACAATCACATCGGCGGCAATCGGTGCCACTACCGTGAGCTCGGAATTTAGCCGCTGAGCGGTGGCGGCTATCACGGCAGCAGCCTCAGGTGCCTGTGGAGACGAGATCACAGGCACGCCCGGCTTGATGATTCCAGCCTTTTCCGATGCGATTTCCGCCAACGTCGAACCCAGCCATTGCTGATGGTCCATGCCAACGGGCGTGATAACAGTGACCCTAGGGCTTACGGCATTCGTGGCATCCAGTCGTCCACCCATGCCAGTTTCCAGTAAGACCACATCGACTTGCCCGTGCGCAAAATACATCAGGGCCGCAACCGTCGTGATTTCAAAAAATGTGGGTGTGTGATCCCAATCCCGAACCGCCATTCGGAGGTGTTCCAAGATCGAGTCCAACTCGGTAGGGGAAATTAACTCTCCGTCCACTCGGATTCGCTCGCGCAATTCAACCAGATGCGGCGAGGTATACAGTCCTGTTCTCCAACCTGCGGCACGAAGTATGGAATCCATCATTGCGCAGACGGATCCCTTTCCATTGGTCCCTGCGACGTGGATAAAAGTCAGGCGGTCTTGCGGATTTCCCACCGCAGCCAGAAGCCGACGGGTATTCTCCAGTCCGAGTTTCACGCCAAACCGCTGCGTGCTATCCAGCCACGCGAGCGAGCCGTGCGGCGGCTTCATTTTCTAAGCGGGCAAAGATAGCTTAAGATCGCAGCGATCGTATCGCGCATTCTGCAACGTTCGACGATGTGATCAATGAGTCCATGTTTTTCTAGAAACTCCGCCGTCTGAAACCCCTCGGGAAGCGTCTGATGCGTTGTTTCCTTGATCACCCGCGGACCTGCAAAACCGATCATACTTTTGGGTTCCGCAAGGATCACATCACCGAGGGAAGCGTAGCTCGCCATGACCCCGGCCATGGTTGGATTTGTTAAAACGGTGATATATGGCAACCGTGCTTCGGCGTGACGTCCAAGGGCACCGCTCGTCTTCGCCATCTGCATTAGACTCATCATTCCTTCATACATGCGTGCTCCACCAGACGCACAGATGATAATAACTGGCATCTTTTTTTTGGTTGCGAGCTCAATGGCGCGTGTGATTTTTTCCCCGACCACCGATCCCATGGAAGCTCCAAGAAAGCTGAAATCCATCACCGCGATGGATACCGGCATGTCGTGCAATTTTCCGTATCCGCAGATGACAGCATCTGTGAGTCCGGTTTTGGCTTGGTAGCTTTTAAGCCGCTCCTCATAGGTTGCCGCTCCTTTAAACTCCAAGGAGTCCACGGACTTCATGTTGGCATCCAATTCGGTGAATGACTCTGGATCCAGGAAACTGGC
>JBGSMR010000401.1:0-3739 GCA_041740065.1 Chthoniobacterales bacterium | reverse complement strand
GCTCCATTGGCCGCTTCTGCGGCGGTTGGAGCCTCGCGAACTTACAGACAAAGATTTACACTACCTCCCCATCCCGGGTAGCAATCATTTTTGCATCTTGGTTCCGTCAATTTTGCTCCGTTCTGGTGTCCTCAAAACGTGCAGACCGCATCGGATCTCGGGTCAATTGTGGAAAATCCTGTCAATTCTATCGAGTTCGTCTTCTTGCGCGAAGACCACAGCGCCATTGCACATCCACGCGAGTCAAGAGGGAGCAAACTCCGATCGAGTTTCAAATCACAGATTCGTCGTATCCTTGTAACGTTTCTTGATGCACGTCATAGTAACGCTTTCTGTCCCTGATAAAGTCTGATTCAGAATATGAAAGAAGAACCAGTCCCAATGAAACAACCATCGAAACTTCCATCCGACTCGCCACAACTCGCTAAGATCAAAGCAGCCCTCGCGAGCCACCCACGCCTTGCCACATGGGTCTGCCAAGTGGCCGCCGTCACCCAACCAGACGATATCTACCTCGTAGATGGATCTGCTGAGGAAGACAAACTCATGCGGGAAAAGCTTGTTGACGCAGGCGCAGCACTCTGGCTCAGCCCGGAAAAACGCCCCAACTCCCTGCTCGTGCGCTCCGACCCACGGGATGTGGCCCGTGTCGAAAGCCGCACATTCATCTGCTCCCGAGCAAAAAAAGACGCCGGCCCAACCAACAACTGGGAATCCCCGTCCGTAATGAAACAAAAGATGATCGGCCTATACCAAGGTTGCATGCGGGGACGCACGCTCTACATCATCCCGTTCTGCATGGGACCGCTCGGCTCGCCAATCGCCCAATACGGCGTGGAACTCTCTGACAGCCCTTACGTGGTCGCAAACATGCGAATCATGACGCGTATGGGAAAAGCCGCCCTCTCCCAAATCGGCGCCGACACGAAATACGTGAAATGCGTGCATTCCGTCGGAGTGCCACTTCCTGATGGCAAAGCCGACGTCCCATGGCCCTGCAATCCCGAGGACACCTACATCACCCACTTTCCTGAAGAACGCCTCATCTGGAGCTATGGCTCCGGCTACGGTGGAAATGCCCTGCTTGGCAAAAAGTGCTTCGCTCTGCGCATCGCATCCGTGATGGCTCGCGATGGTGGTTGGATGGCAGAGCACATGCTCATCCTCGGCGTCAAAGACCCGCAAGGCAAAAAGACCTACGTCAGCGCAGCCTTCCCAAGCGCCTGTGGCAAGACCAACTTCGCCATGATCATCCCGCCGGATGCCATCAAAGCGGAAGGCTGGGAAGTCACCTGCGTCGGTGATGACATCGCATGGATCAAACCCGGCCCCGATGGACGCCTCCGTGCGATCAATCCCGAAGCAGGGTTCTTTGGAGTGGCTCCCGGCACGGCGTATGAAACCAATCCGATGGCCATGGACTCCATCAAATCTGACACCATCTTCACAAACGTTGCACTCACTGACGACGGAGACGTCTGGTGGGAAGGAATGACAAAAGAGGCTCCCACGCACCTCATCGACTGGAAAGGCAAGGACTGGACACCAGATACCAAGGATGCTGACGGCAAACCAGTGCTGTCCAGCCACCCGAACAGCCGCTTCACAGCACCGGCGGGTAATTGCCCGATCATCGACGAAGCATGGGAGGATCCGGACGGTGTGCCGCTCAGTGGTATCATCTTTGGAGGTCGCCGGGCCAGCACGATGCCGCTCGTATTCCAGTCCTTTAACTGGCTGCATGGGGTTTACACGGGTGCGACGGTGGGATCAGAACTTACAGCCGCCGCAGAAGGCTCGATGGGCACCGTTCGGCGCGACCCGATGGCGATGCTCCCGTTCTGTGGTTACAACATGGGCGACTATTTTGCCCATTGGCTCGAAATGCGGAGCACCGTTAAGCACATTCCGCGGATTTTTCACGTCAACTGGTTCCGCAAAGATGCCAATGGCAAATTCCTGTGGCCAGGCTTCGGGGACAACATGCGTGTCCTCAAATGGATCGTTACCCGTTGCGACGTGGGAGCTCACGCCCTCGAAACAGCCATCGGCTGGATCCCCGAATACAAAGACCTCGACATGCGCGGCATCGAGGACGACATCACCGAGGAAAAATTCAACGAGATCATGAAAATCGATCGGAGTGAATGGCATCGCGAACTGGTGTTGCAAGACGAACTCTTCATGAAGCTTTACGCACACCTTCCGAAGGAACTCGTCTTCCAACGGGAACTCCTGATCTCGAGACTGTAGACCAGGAACGGCATTTGCGACAAATCCCCGGGGAGATCACCTCCTCGGGGATTTTGCATTTGAGAGTTCAGTGACCGCCGATGCCACATAAACCAAGGCTGGAAAGTGAAATTCCCAATCTCGCATTGAAATTTTTCCGCTAAGGAATAAGCTATCATACAGATGTCTACAGCCCAAGAATATGAACTATTTGACGACCAACCTTCCGGGTTTGCCCGGTGGATTTTGCCGGCGTTAATTATTTCGCTGTTGATGCATGTCATTTTTTACATGTGGGCAAGCGACCACACGGTGTCGACATTCAGCGATTCGTATTACGATCGTATCGTACCCCGCACCTTTCAAGTGGATCGCGTCGAAATCGATCCCGCGGTGCTTGAAGAGGTATCGTTTGAGGAGACAGCCGAAGTCCCCCGCGCCCCGGCGACATTGGATATTCCCGAAGAGAAAGTTTCTTTTCAAGAAATCATGGGAGAAGTCAAAGCTTCGCCCGCTGCACCTCAGATCGAAAACCCACTCCTTGCCGAGCGGCCAGCCATTTCCTCCACCACGCTTGAGCAAACCGTGCAAACCGCAATCCAAAGTGGTGCCCAGAGTGTGGTTGAAGACATGGATGCCTTGAGAGAGGAACTCATGGTGAAAGACCCCGTGATTTCTGGTCGCCCACTGCTGGATCTCGGTATCGTGGGCGATGGCGCTGGTTCGCAGGACGCGACAGACGGCCCGTCCGCAGGCGGAAACCAACCCGGATTTAGCAATTTGGATTCTCTCCTGGCACAAACGGGTCCCCTCACCGATGCAACCGCGCCCATCTTGATGCCTGCCGACCTTCTCTTTGACTATGACAGCTATCAGTTGCAAGAGATCGCAATCACAAGCCTTCGGAAGCTAGGCGAGCTGATCCAGCGAAACCCGCACGCCAATTTCGTCATTGAAGGCCACTCCGATTCCTTCGGCACTGAGGACTACAACACGGCACTCAGCCAAGGCCGGGCGCAGACCGTGAAATCATGGTTGGTTGCAGTAATGGGAATCGACCAATCGCGCATACAAACGACTGGATTTGGAAGCTCTCGCCTCATTGCCCCGGCAACGGGAACCATCGAAGAGCAACAGATCAACCGACGCGTTGAGATTGTAATTCGAAACCCTGCGACACGGTAACTGCGCCACTCAACTGACTCTCGGAGGCAGCTGTTCCGGGTCTTTTTCCTTCGGCTCGAAGAACGAACGCAGCACAAAAATCCCGGCCGCAGTGCAGATGCATGAATCTGCAACGTTGAAGACCGGCCAAGGATTCGCCGGCCACACATGGAGATTGACGAGCAAAAAATCAATTACATGTCCATGCAGCACGCGATCCACCAAGTTGCCACACACCCCAGAGAGCAACAAGGCAACTCCCACCGACATCCAGCGGTCTGCAAACGTGCCGCGTCGGATCAAGACCGTGATCACGATCAAGGCCACCACAGACAACCCGATA
>JBGSMR010000395.1:0-4321 GCA_041740065.1 Chthoniobacterales bacterium | reverse complement strand
CTCCATGCCCATCTGCCAACGCAGTGGGAACCCACGCTGCGATGGACGTAGCGTCTAATTCGACCGCCCCGCGATGGGCAGATTCATTGACTACCTCAAGAAGTAGCAAATACGTCGCAGAAGAACAGTAGCTCGGCACAGCCGCTCTGGCATTGACCACCAAACGGTCGCTGGCAGGTTGCACAGATTCACGAAACCGGCGTCCAGCATCGCTCGTGACCGCATACCCGCCGCCTACCGGCATTTTACCAATCGAGGAAAGCACCACGGCATTCCAATCCTCAGCCGTAGCACCCTGGGACATCGCAAGAACAATCGATCCAGCCAAAAAGGATCGCAAAACGTTGAGACCGGTCATTCGCCAAGCTCGACGTTCCAATACGCAAAATCAATGAAGTGTTTCCAACTTTCGTGATGCGGACTCGGAAATGTGAGGTTGATGAACGGTCGCCACTTGGGCCTTTTCGGCTTGCGCGTGAGTTGCATCCCTGCCTCGTGAGGTAGACGATTTGCTTTCCTTGAATTGCACGGAATACACGAACACACCACGTTTTCCCAAGTCGTTTGCCCACCTCGGTCCCGCGGGAAAACATGGTCCAAATTCAGATCTCTCCGATCAAAAACTTTATTGCAATATTGGCATGTGCTTTTGTCTCGCTCAAACACGTTGTGCCTCGTGAACTTCACCTCTTTTTTCGGGAGCCGGTCGAAGATCATAAGGACGATCACCTGCGGAATTCGAATGCGCGCCTTCACGGTATGGATCATCTCGTCGTCAGGCTCTCCCGACGAAAAATCTTTCCATCCTTCGAAATCGTGGGTGAAAAAATTATTTTCCGAGTCATTGCGCACCACATGCGCATGCCCTTGAAACAAAAGAACGAGCGCCCGCCGCACGCTGCATGTATTTACAGCCTGCCAGAGGCGGTTCAAAACCAGCACTGGGCGATCCAAAACGATTTCCATATGACCTTCTTTCAATCAAGCGGGGATAGTTCCGCATTGCGCGTTTGCTTAATGCGAGAACGGCGTTCTGTCAAGCGGGGAGTGTTTCGTGTGAGGGGGAATCCTGTGAATTCGTCTTTTACCGCGTGCGGGTTTTGATACAGTATGAGGATCGATGATATTGGAACTTTGGCGATGAACGAATCCGAGAGCGAGACCTCGCCGCTGGAGGTGCACGACCTTACTGTCACTTATCACAAGCGTCCGGTCCTTTACGGGATCGATTTGGAGGTGACTGCCGGAAAACTCATCGGAATCATCGGACCCAATGGTGCTGGAAAATCCACGCTGATCAAGGCGATCATGGGGTTGATCAAGCCGGTTAGCGGATGGGTGAAAATTTTTGGTAGTCCGTATGCAGAGAACTCGCATCGGGTGGGATATGTCCCGCAGCGCGAGTCGGTGGATTGGGACTTTCCGGTTAACGTGATGGATGTCGTCCTAATGGGTCGCTACGGCAAGGTCGGGCTGTGCCGCCGCCCTTCCAAGGCAGACCGTGATATTGCGAGTGAGAGTTTGGAAAAAGTGAAAATGCTCCCGTATGCAAAACGCCAGATTGGCAATCTATCTGGAGGCCAGCAACAAAGGGTATTTCTCGCGCGAGCTCTTGCGCAGGAGAGCGACCTTTACCTCATGGATGAGCCGTTTGTTGGCGTGGATGCTGCGACAGAAGCTGCGATCATCGACATCCTCAGGGAACTCAAATCTCGTGGAAAAACGCTGCTCGTCGTGCATCATGATTTGGCATCAGCAAAAGAATATTTTGATGAGCTGATCTTGTTGAACATGCGCCTCGTTGCATTCGGGGCTACCCGTGATGTGTTTACTCCAGAGATCTTGCAGACGACTTATGGCGGGCGGCTCACAATTTTGAGTGATATCGTGCAGGCGCTTGGGGATAGCAAATAGCATCGATGGGTATGCACGGAAAATCGGGATCTCGTGTGATTGGCGTAGTGACTGCGTGGCTCTTGATGGCGCCGGTGGCTCATGCGGCGCGGATCAGCGAACTCTCGGACACATCACTTTTGGACCGGGCGCTTCGATTTTTCTCATTCTCTGATCCGTCGCTGCGTTACGCGTTGGCGGGCTCGATCTTATTAGGAATCTGCTGCGGATTGATGGGTGCATTTCTCGTGGTTCGGAAATTGGCGTTGATGGGAGACGCTCTGTCGCATGCGGTGCTTCCGGGGGTGGCCCTGGGGTTTTTGTGGAACCTCACCCGTGACCCGATCGCAATTTTCGTGGGTGCGGTGGCTGCCGGTTTGCTGGGGGCGGGCACGGTGCAGTTGATCCGCCAAACCACCCGTCACAAGGAAGACGCAGCACTCGGATTTGTGCTGGCTTCGTTCTATGCAGTGGGAATCTGTCTATTTACCATGATCCAAAACCTGCCGGGAGGAAACCGGAGTGGCTTGGATAAATTTATGTTCGGGCAGGCCGCTGCAATGGGCCCGCAGGATGTCCTGTTGTTGGCTGCGGTCACGCTGCTTGCGATTGGGGCGGTCGTCCTGTTTTACAAGGAACTGAAGATTACCAGTTTTGACCCTGGATTCGCGCGATCCACTGGTCTGGGTGTCCAGTTTTTTCATTACGGTCTGATGTTGTTGCTGGCATTCGCCATCGTCGCATCGCTGCAAGCGGTGGGTGTCGTTCTTGTCTCGGCGATGCTTGTTATACCAGCCGCTGCGGCGTATCTCCTTACGGACCGCTTTGGCATCATGTTGCTATTGGCTGCGTTGTTTGGTCTCGGATCGGGAGCCATCGGTGCATTCCTATCGTTTGTCGGGCGCAGCTTGCCCACCGGGCCCCTGATGGTGCTGGCCGCAACGACGGTATTTGTGCTTGCACTGCTGTTCGGTCCCCGACACGGAATCGTTGCAAGATGGTGGCGCCAGACATCGCGGTCCGCGCGCGTCCGCAGGGAAAACACATTGAAGGCGATCTACCAAGTGCTGGAAGCATCAGCATTTGTGTCTGATCAAGTCACGGTCAAAGATCTCGCCGAGAAGCGCCGCGAAACAATTGAAGAAATTGAACACCAGATCGCCGCGCTCAAGCGCCATGGACTCGCCACGCTTTCATCCACAGGCGATGCGGTATGCCTGACGCCGGCCGGATGGCAACGGGCGTGCGAAATCGTTCGAAACCACAGGCTATGGGAGCTCTATTTGACGGATGCTGCTCGCATGGCTCCGGACCATGTCCATGATGACGCGGAAGAGATTGAGCATGTCCTGGGCGAAGCAAATGTGCAGGCGCTAGAGCGGCGGCTAAACTACTCTCGCAAAGATCCACATGGTAAAATGATCCCGGGTATAGAGGACATTCATGCCGGGCGCGCTGCCTCGCGCGAGGCTGATCGGGCGACAGGATTTGGAGGAAATACCTGATGCAAGAATTGATTCCTCCGTTTGATTTTTACCGATGCATCATTGAGCCTTGGGTCAGCGACGCATGGGGCACTTCATGGATCGTGGCCATGGGTTTTTTTGTATTGGCGGCGGGAGGATTGGTCGGCAATTTTCTTTTGCTCCGCAGAATGGCGCTGATCGGTGACGCAATAAGCCACAGCATCCTGCCCGGTCTTGTTGGAGCATTTTTAATATTCCGTCATTCGGGAACGCTGGTGTCTGTGATCGGTGCCTTTGCCGCAGGTGCACTTACGGTGGCAATGATCGAATTCATTCACCGGCAGACACGGGTCAAGCCGGATGCCGCTATATGTATTACATTTACCAGCTTGTTTGCACTCGGGGTGGTAATGATCACTGCGCTGGAATCGCAGGGCAGTTTTCATATTGATGCGGAGTGCGTGCTTTACGGCGAAATCGCGTTTGTGCCGCTGGAAGAGTCGCTGGTATTTGGCGGTATTGCATGGGGTCCGCCCTCGGCAATTCGGATGGCCATCATCCTGCTCTCGGTCGTCGCTGCGATAGGTTTTTTTTACAAAGAACTTTTGGTGACTGCCTTCGATAGCGGACTTGCGCGATCGATGGGAATGAAAACAGGCCTATGGCATTATGGGCTCATGGCTGCTGTGATTCTGGTGGTCGTGGGTTCTTTTGAAAGCGTAGGTGCGATTCTAGCCGTGGCTACTTTAATCGTTCCGCCGATGTTCGCGGCACAACTATCTGACCGCATGACCGTCCGACTGTTGCTCACGGTGCTGCACGCGGCGGCCAGCGCTGTCATAGGCCTTCACCTTTCCTACTGGCTGAATTGCTCCGTAGCGGGCGCTATGGTCGTTGCTGGGTCCGGATTATTCCTCGCAGCATGGGCCCTCACGCTCGCGCATGGGCGACTACAATGGAGA
>JBGSMR010000362.1:0-6082 GCA_041740065.1 Chthoniobacterales bacterium | reverse complement strand
TTTCGAGGAGACTGAATGCCGCCCCCGTATTGTGCGCCTGCACGAGGAAGAAGAAATCAGGAATTACCGGCACCACATCATCTACGCTGATATTTGCCAGAACCAACCATTTGGTCAATTGATCCAGAATAAACAACGGCAAGGTCAAAAGTAAAAGTAACCGCGTCATGCCCCGACTCCAATAATTGCCCCCACCGCATTCGCGCAGCGCCCGCATAAATCCGAATGACCCGCATGAGATCCCACGTCTGGCCGATGACGCCAGCATCGCTCACACTTCATCCGGCCCGTTGCCGTCACTTCAATCACATCATCCTCACCAGCGACGATTTCCAGATGGCTCAGGATGAAGAGCTCTTCCAACTCTTGGCCGTAATCGGCGAGCTCCTGACGGAAAACAGGGTCTGCCACGCAGGCAACGATCTGTGCCTCCAGCGGGTTGGAAATTATACCGGCCTTTTGAGCCGCTTCCACAGACTGCAGGATTCGTCCGCGAAAATCAAAAAACCGGCGTACTCGCTCGACTACAGCCGGATCGGATACGTTCGCATCGACGGTGGGAAACAACTCCAAGTGCACCGACGACCCGGGCCGGAAATATCCCCACGCCTCCTCCGACGTAAACGCCAAAACCGGTGCAAGCAGTTTTACAATCACCTCGAATGCCTCGGTCATCACTGCCTGTGTCGCCCGCCTGCGCGGCGAGTTAACTTCATCACAATACAAGCGATCTTTCGTGATATCGACATATTGACTACTCAGATCGATCGCACAGAATTGATTCACCGCATGGAATACCCGGTGAAACTCCAATCGTTCATACGCATCCCGACACTGGGCGACAAGTTCCTGGAGCCTTGCACGCAACCAGCGATCTACCAGTGTTGGCTCCTGCACCGCAGTCGCATCAAAATCTGCCCGATTTGCCAGTAGGATTCTCAGCGTATTGCGGATGCGCCGGTACGAATCTGAGAGTCGCTTAAACAATTCCTCAGAAAACGGAACATCGTCCGTGAAATTCACGCTGCTCACCCAAAGGCGCACGAGGTCGGCACCGTACGTCTGGACAAAATGGGAAGCCGTCGTCGGTTTTTTATATCCACCTTGCTCGGACTTCGAAATTTTGGCCCGAGTATCGACGTCGACAACGAAGCCGTGCGTCAACACGGTGCGATAGGGAGCCTCACCCGTCAGTGCGACGCTCGTCATAAGCGAGCTTTGAAACCACCCACGGTGTTGGTCGGTGGCCTCTAGGTATAGGTCCGCAGGAAATGCCAACTCCGGTCGTTGCCGCAAGACGGCCGCATGGCTCACGCCGGAGTCAATCCACACATCCAGCGTGTCATTGCGCCGGCTACAACCGGACGGCAACCCGACCAATTCACACCACGCGGCGTCATCCAGCTCAAACCATGCATTTGTCCCGCGCTCGGCGATAACATCAGCCACTTTACCAACCACCCCCGAGTCAAGAATCGGTTCGCCAGATTTCTGATAGAACACCGGGAGTGGAACTCCCCAAGTCCTCTGCCGAGAAATACACCAGTCCGGCCGGGACTCGACGGTGCCGCGAATCCGATTGCGTCCCCAATGGGGCAACCATTCCACTTTGTCGATTTGTGCAAGCGCGGACTCTCGGATCGCATCGATCTTGATAAAAAATTGCTCCACCGCCCTAAAAATCACCGGCGTCTTGGATCTCCAGCAATGCGGGTAACTGTGCGTATAATCGCTGCGGGCAAAAAGCGCACCACGCTCAGCCAGCCTGCTAATCACATCCTCATTGGCAGCCAAGACATTTTTTCCCACCCATTCTGGCACTCCACATTCTGAGGTGTATTTCCCGTGGTCATCCACCGGAGAGATCAAGTCGAGATGTTCACGACGGCCAAGCTGGTAATCGTCGTCACCGTGACCCGGTGCGATATGCACACAACCAGAGCCTGTCTCAAGCGTGACGAAATCTGCTGCAAATAGCGGAGACTCGCGATCCAAAAATGGATGCTGGGTCCGAGTGCCAACCAGTTCCGATCCCGGAAGCTTGGCCAAAATCGTTGGTGCTCCTTCGAGATCCGCTGCCGCCCAGACTGATTCGAGCAGGCCTTCCGCCACGATAATCATCCCATGGGATCCAGCCTCAACCACCACATACGACAATTCAGGATGAACCGCGATAGCAAGATTGGCAGGCAATGTCCATGGGGTCGTCGTCCAGATCAAGACACTGGCGCGATCCGCCCAACTCCCAGATTTCACTGCAAACTTCACAAACACTGACGGCGAAACCTTGTCTTTGTATTCGACCTCCGCTTCGGCCAAGGCCGTCTGCGCCCCGGTGCTCCACAGCACGGGTTTGCGGCTTTGATAAACCAGCCCGTTGGCCACAAACTTCCCAAAAGAGCGAATGATCTCGGCTTCGTAGCCCGGATCGAGAGTCAAATACGGATTCGACCAATCTCCCAGCACACCCAGTCTGCGAAATTGCTCACGCTGAACATCCACAAATCCTCTCGCATATTCCTCGGAACGCTTACGGATTTCGAGCGGCGCTAGGCCGCGCGATTCTTTTACGACTTTGAACTCAATGGGGAGTCCATGACAGTCCCAGCCCGGCACAAACGGTGCGCGGTAGCCCAGCATGGTTCGGGATTTTACGACGAAGTCCTTGAGTACTTTGTTAAGCGCCGTGCCCATGTGGACATCCCCATTCGCGAAGGGAGGACCATCGTGCAGGATGTAGGATGGCGCATCGGCACGAGCGGCCTGAATTTGCTCGTAAAGACCCGCCTCATCCCATCGCGCCAAAATCTCTGGCTCCCGCTGAGCAAGCCCGGCTTTCATCGGAAAGTCGGTTTTAGGAAGGTTCAGCGTATCTTTGTAATTGCTCATCGAAAAGAGGCGGAATCTATCACCGACGACACCAAACGGTCAATCCCCCACGACAAGTTGCAAACGCAAACGCACTAATAAAAAGCGGGTTCACACCAAAGATGCAACGCGAGCCACAAAGCTCAGTCACCCGTTCCATGAGCCTTAACCTCAAACGCAGGATAAGAATTCACCTTCCATCAGAATTCAACGGTCAGCACTCGGCAGTAGCCAATACGGCCACCAGACCTTCTTCTTTCAAGTCAACATTCATGGGACGCCCATTTCTACCCCGGCGTTCATAATGAAACCGCCATGCCGTTTCAATTCTGCGATTTTAGTGAAAACAGTGAAGCACTGATGCCTTGGTGTCCTATGCGCGAGCTCTCCACATCCAAACGCTTCAGGCCGACTACCCCGTGAATTCCTTTGCAACCAAAGTGGCGTTATGTCCGCCAAATCCAAACGAGTTATTCAAGGCGACGCGCACGCTGGCTTCCCTGGCCGTGTTGGGAACCAAGTCCATGTCTGCGCATTCCGGATCGACGTTCTCTAAGTTGATCGTCGGGGGGATCACACCATGCTTTATCGCCAAAATCGAGGCGGCCATTTCCACGCTGCCAGCAGCTCCGAGGAGGTGACCTGTCATCGACTTGGTTGAGCTGATGGGTGTCTTTGTCGCGGCATCACCAAATGCAAGGCGGATTCCGCGCGTCTCTCCGATGTCTCCCAGCGGAGTCGAGGTGGCGTGGGCGTTAATATAATCCACGTCGGACGCGTTTAAATTCGCGTGCTTGAGCGCAAGCTTCATTGCACGGGCAGCACCATTGCCGTCCGGGAGTGGAGCGGTCATGTGGTATGCATCTGCACTGGAACCGTATCCAGCCAGCTCACAATAAATTTCAGCACCACGGCGTTTTGCATGTTCCAGTTCTTCAACGATCAGGATGCCGGCACCCTCACCCATGACAAACCCATCGCGATCTTTGTCCCAGGGACGGGACGCGGCTTCGGGAGCATCATTTCTCGTGCTCATGGCACGCATCGCGGCAAAGCCGGAAATTCCCAGCGGCGTAATCGTCGCCTCCGCTCCGCCCGCGATAAAACAATCTGCATCACCAAACTTGATGATCCGCCATGCCTCACCCAATGAGTTATTTGCAGTCGCACACGCGGTTACGATACACATGTTCGGGCCACGAAAGCCAAACTCCATCGATACCAGACCGCTGGCCATGTTGCTAATCATCATGGCAATAGTGAACGGTGAAACCCGCGAAGGCCCCCGCTCATGCAGCCGCCTAGCCTCGTCCTCCATGCTTAAGAGACCGCCGATGCCAGATCCAATCATCACTCCGCTGCGATCCAAATCGAGCTTCTCAGGATCCAAGCCCGCGTCCGCGACTGCCATCTTGGAAGCAGCCATCGCAAACTGAGTGAAACGATCCGTCCGCTTCACGTCTTTCGGCGTCCGGAAATATTGCGCCGGAGAGAAATCCTTGACTTCGCCAGCAATTTTGCAGACGAACTCCGAGGAGTCGAATGCAGAAAACCGGCTAACCCCGCTCACTCCATTGGTTAGATTACTCCAAAACGTGGGGATGTCTGACCCGATGGGGGTGACAACGCCCAAACCTGTAATTACTACTCTGCGTTCGCTCATTCTTTAAAAAGGTGGTGGGGATGCGTCAAAGAATCGATATCCGGACCGGATTGGCAACGATTAAATACGTTTGGATGGTGGTTAAACTAAAAAATTTTGAACTCGCGTTCATTGCGGCGTGCGCAACGCGGACAGTGCGGGAGTGGATCCTGAGATGAATCCCGATAATCCATCGCGCAGAGGCCACAATGGATCCGGCGCCGTAGCGCACCCGCTCTCCTGCGAGAACGCATCACCTCGGACGGTATCCAAACCAACAAAACGCCTGCAAGCAAAACCATCACATAGATGAACGCAAGATATTCTACGGGGAATCGAATCATCTCGAGTCCTTCACGTCTGCGCCCCATAAAACCGTCACCGTACCCCACTCGAATTCGGGGGCATCTCCATTCGACGCGAACCGTGACTGCATCAAATCCTGCAACGCCCGCAGGTCCCGGCCCTCGTCTCCTGACGGCGATCGGAGAAACGTATGACGCACTCTGCCATCGGAATCCACGGCGATAAGAAAAACACTCTGCCGCAGGTCTCCTGCACCTCCAGCAGTGAAAATGCGGCCAGATTCCAAGTCGACCATCCGATCCCTTAAGTTATCCGAAACGCGGATTTGAGTGCGTCCTCCGGACATCGAAACACCTGGAGGAAGGACCGCAGCGCGCGGGGGCGCGAGCGCATCCAGCAGGTTCGCATCCAAGGTAGGCAGCACACGAACTTCCTCCCGAGGCAACGGCAGCGGCTTAAATTGCATCTGATCGAACGAAGGGCGATAGCCTGGGACAGTAGGTGTATCCAGCAACCCATCCCTCACCCGCCCCGGTGCAAACAGTGCCGGATCGGAGGCTGCCACATATGCGTCCAGAGCCTCCTTCTCCTTGGGCGCGATATAGAGCGTGGCATCTGAAAACGTCCGCACGTTCACCGCAGGTGGAGCATATCCCAGAAGAAAAATTGCTCCCCCATGCAACACCACAGCAACGAGCACCCACAACACAAGCCGACGGCGTCGGTCCTGCCTCGATGCCCAATCGAAGACCAGACGAAGCGAATTCCCCGATTGCAAGTGCGCCTTCATTTGGTCTCGGAAGTCGCTAGGACGACACTAAATCCGCGTTGGGTTGCAGTATTGAAAACCTGCACCACGAGATCTACCGGCGCTAAGCGATCTGCCTTGATGATTATTGTCCGTGATTCGCCACGAAACTTTTCCAACGCCTCATCAAGCCCGTCCCCGGTTACCTGTAGATTATCTAAAAAAATCCCCGGTATAGGAGCTGCCGTCACCGCGACCACCTTGGGATTGCGCTGCGGTGCAAGTAAAAATGGTGACCTCGGCACGTCGACCACAATCCCCGGTTGGAGCAAAAATGTGCCGCCAAGCAACACAAAAAAAACGAGGAGGGCACCCACTGTGAGCGCCGGGACAAACAGCGCCATTCCAAACTGAGGAAATGGTTTCCGCTGGAGTTTCACGATGCGTTGGGCGCAACCTTCGCCGGATTTTGCGAATTACGGCGGTGGTCAACAATCATGGAAACCACTTCGATCCCC
>JBGSMR010000353.1:0-10094 GCA_041740065.1 Chthoniobacterales bacterium | reverse complement strand
CGACAGCGCAAAGGGGAAGTGCGGAGGCATTCGGAACAACGCTACCACGATCGTCGTCCGCGGAGCTCCGCGTGACACCAACGCCTGCCGCAACAAGCGGGCTTTCGAAAAGCGGTCGATAAATTCTTCGACCTTGCTAGCGGAAACCATGCGAGAGATTCCAAAACCAATCGCCGCTCCGCCCAGAACGCCCATCAAGGCACCTGCCAGCCCCCAACTAAAACCAAACACCCATGCCCCCACAACAGTCTGTGCCGTCGTCGGGAACAGCCCAACACCGCTCATGATAGCAAAAATCGTGATATACATCGCCCATCCAGCAACGGGCTGCGCTTTGAGCCAGCCAGCCACGTCGCCAAGATACCAAATGAGCGCTGCACCAAAAACCGTAGGCGCAAGCACCCAAAAGGCACCAAGGATCCCGGCTGGCGCGAGATGCAGCAAATGCGCGAACCGTTGGAGATTCATTTTAGAAAAGATCGCCACCCGAGCGACGATCAAAGACCGGAGCCGCCAAGCTCGGGAAACTCCCGGTGCCAAGGTGTCGATTGTTCATAGGCATGTGCAATCTGCAACAACCGGGGCTCGTCGAAGGACTTGCCTAAAAACTGCAATCCAACCGGAAGCCGCGATGTGCTTCCGCCATCGGAGTTCGCCTCTCCAAACCCGCACGGCACGCTGATCCCACAAATACCAGCGAGATTTGCAGCGATGGTGAAAATGTCAGCCAGATACATTTTCAACGGATCATCTGTCCGCTCACCCAGACGAAAGGCAAGGTCTGGCGACGTGGGGCAGATGATTGCATCGACCTTTTCGAAAGCGTCGGTGAAGTCTCTGCGCATAAGCGTCCGCACCTTCTGCGCGTGGAGGTAGTATGCGTCGTAATATCCACTCGAAAGCACATATGTTCCGAGAATAATCCGGCGCTTGACTTCACTCCCGAATCCTTCCTCGCGGGAACGACGGTAGTGATCCAATAGATTGCTCGGATCGGCAGCTCGGTGTCCGTAGCGCACACCATCGAACCTCGCAAGATTTGCCGAGGCCTCCGCGGTGGCGACAATGTAGTAAACCCCGACGGCGCACTCGGTGTGAGGTAACGAGATTTCCACAAGTTCCGCTCCTAGCGACTCGCATTGACGAATAGCCACCTCCACCGCACCCCGAACCTGCGGATCCATACCATCTACAAAATATTCCTTGGGAATCCCCAATCTAAGGCCTTTGAGGTCACGACCGAGGAGCGCTGTTGCGTCATCCACGGGACGGTCGAGCGAGGTCGAATCATGCGAATCTTTTCCGGCGATTGCATTGAGTAGGAGTGCAGCGTCACGGGTGGTCTTGGTAAACGGGCCGATCTGGTCCAGCGACGATGCGTATGCCACCAATCCATACCGCGACACCCTGCCGTAGCTGGGCTTGAGTCCGACACAACCGCAGAGGGCTGCCGGTTGCCGGATGGATCCACCCGTATCTGACCCCAGCGTAGCAAAAGCCTCTCGTGCCGCCACCGCGGCCGCCGAACCGCCACTGGATCCCCCCGGAATGCGGGAAATATCCCAAGGGTTCCGTGTGGCCTGATAGGCAGAGTTTTCCGTGGATGATCCCATGGCAAATTCATCCATGTTCAACCGGCCAAAGGGAATGGCCCCCGCCGCCCGGAGCTTGGAAATCACAGTTGCGTCGTAAGGAGCACGATAGGACTCCAAGATTTTCGATCCGCTGGTACACTGCTCGCCCAACACATTGATCACATCCTTGATCCCGATGGGCACGCCCCCAAGCGGGAGCGAAATATCCGCATTTTGAGCAGCCACGCGAGCCGCCTCAAAATCACGCGTCAGGTAGGCCTGAACCATCGGATCGACAGAAGCAATGCGTGCTTCCAATGCATCGACGGCGTCTACAGGGGTAAGAGTCCCGCTGCGATACGCGGCAACAAGTTCAGATACAGTAAGTTCAAAGATTTCCATGGAAAAAAATTACTCGACGACTTTGGTCACCATGATGAGTCCGTTGGCGGCATGCGGCGCATTCGCAAGCACAGCCAATTTTTCAAGGCCTGGTAGCGGCTCATCCTCGCGGAAGACGTTAAAAACCGGATGCGCGTGGGCTGCAGCATCCACGCCGGTCACATCAATGGATTTGAGCTGCTCCACATAGGCGAGAACATGGGACAACTGGTCTTGAAACCGGACGACTTCCTCGTCGGAAAGTTCGATTCGTGCGAGATTGGCGACGTACCGGACGTCGAGATCAGACTGGGACATGATGGTATATGGGGTAGATAAAAAAGGATAGAAAGCAAATCGTATCAAGGCGCTACAGGAAACGCATCGTTTGATATCACCGAGCCATCCGACGCAAGTAAATCCAATCGGCCCAGGTAGCCTCCGCGAGGAGTGTAACACCAGACAGACCAAATCGGCGTCGCATCGCTGCCTTTTTGGTTCAGAGCGAAACTCACTCCACCAAGTTGGTTGTTGTTTGCTGCCGCGTACTTCGCAGCAATCGCATACGCTGCTTCAGAATCTACAACAATCTTCCCAAAGTCGATGGGACTTGGATTCTCAAAAATCGCCCGTAACCCGAGAATCGGTTTGTCTTGGACCACCTGCCCGGCCTCCACGGTGATACTGTGCATCGGGCTCCTGGGGCCGTCAGCCTGTGCAGTAAAATACCAAGTATCCGGATTTGGATCCGCATTGTCCGCAGTTAACTTTAGCACGCCCCGGGCATATTTGTCGGGCAAGGCATTAAATGCCTCCAAGGCTCCAGTGCCCGCAGCCACCGTGCCGATGCTAGCCAGAAGCGTCAGAAGCAAACCTGCGATTTTTAATCTCATCGCGGGTATTTAACAGCGTCCTCGGAATGCAGGCAAGCTGTATGGCACGTTCGAAAACCTCACTAAGAAGCGTCTTTCAACTCAAGATTGAAAAAATACCCGCACAGATCCATCCGCCGTTCCAAATATTTTTGCGTTCCCCGTTGCTGCGCAGTCGCCTATGGTGCTTCGACAATGCAGTTCACCAGCCTCACACGCCGCACAGAAATCGGCGCAAATTCCTATGTCGTCCGCACGGGCGGAAAATCCATCATTCTCGATTGCGGCCTCCATCCGGTGGAACGCGGCATGGCCGCAACACCCGACTATGCCAAGGTTCCCGAGGGATCGGTCGATGCGATTATCATCACGCACGCGCATCAGGACCACATCGGGTCCCTGCCCATTCTCACACGCCGGGAGAAGAAAGCCCGGGTGTTCATTACCGAAGCGACCAGCAGGATCGGTGAAATCATGCTGCACAATTCCTCAAACGTGATGGCCCGGCAGCGCGAAGACGAAGGAATCACCGACTATCCGCTTTTTACGCATCGGGGGATTGATTTCTCCAAATTGATGTGGATGCCGACGCCCGTTAGGCAACCTTATACGGTCTCCGGGGAGCGGGGAACGGGCGATGGCAGCGAACCGACACTGGAATTCTTCCATGCAGGACACATTTTGGGCTCCGTCGGCGTGCTGCTCAAATCCCCTGAAGGTAAAACGCTCTTTTACACCGGCGATGTGAACTTTGACCGTCAGACGCTCATGGCCCCTGCAAAATTTCCAGAAAGTGGCGTGGACATATTAGTAATCGAGACCACACGCGGCGACAGTCCTCAACGCCCCGATTTCACTCGCGGAGGCGAGGAGGAGCGCTTCGCAGCTGCGATTCTTGCTGCGTTTGAGCGCGGCGGTAGTGTCACCATCCCCGTATTTGCCCTTGGGAAGTCGCAGGAAGTCCTCGCGATGCTATGGGGAATGACTCAAAGCGGCCAACTGCCTCGGACGCCCATTTATATCGGCGGCTTGAGTACTAAAATCACGACAGCATACGACCACTTTGCGCAGTGTGAGGATCGTACGCATAACGACCTCCATTTGTTGCACGAGGTAGCTCCCTACGTCCTCTCCGGGCGCGATGTCGAGGCGTTACCTGCAAAAAGTGGTGCCATTTTTGCTATCTCCAGCGGGATGATGACCGAAAACACGCTCTCAAACATCTGGGCTCGGAAAATCCTTCCCGATCCCAAGCAATCGCTATTTTTTGTCGGGTATTCAGACCCTGAATCCCCTGCAGGACGCCTGCGTCGGTCCCAACCGGGCGATGACATCCTACTGCATCAAGATCTCCCGCCTGTGAAGCGGAAATGTCATGTGGAAGAATTCAATTTCAGCGCCCATTCTTCCCGGGAACGACTTCTCGAATACGCAGTGCGCTTAGCTCCAAAGAAAATCGTGCTTGTCCATGGAGACCAACCGGCCATCGAGTGGTTTCGCGGCGAGCTCGGAAGGCAACTTCCAACCACGGAAGTGATCGTGCCTATCCCCGGAGTGGCTCACGATTTATAGTACCACTTGCCCAGTTAAACAGATAACATCGCAACCCTGACGGTCGTTGGAATTTTGCCTGTGGTGGTAACGCTGATCTTTCTGCACAACCTTTTTTGTATATTGCGAAAACTAGAAATACATCCTGCGGAATAATCCGTCATGTGTTACCTCTCACAGCCTGCCCCCTAAGACGCTTTAATCCACTCGCACCCCCAAAAATACCGTGTGTGCACAGCGTTTCGCCCACTGCGTGGCTCGCGCCTCGACTACCTCGACTTTGAAACCTGCGCGGGCGAAGGCCCTGGGAAATTGCACGTCACGCACAGACGCCCAGATTGCCAGGCGTCCTCCCGGGCGCAACTTCTTCCTAATTGTTGCAAGGCCGTGCGGGCTGTAAAGTGCGGCATTGCCTGCCTGCACCATGGCGTTCGGGCCATTGTCCACATCCAACATCACGGCATCCAAAGAATCGGGAGCGGTTTCTTTTATTAAGCGCACGATATCGTCCACCTGGACCCGCACGCGTGGATCATTCAGGCATTCGCCGCAGACGCCACCCAGAAATTCACGATTCCAATCCACCACCAGGGCCGTCAATTCGCCTACCGTCACCAACGCATCCGGGCCCACGAGTTCCAGCGTCCTTCGCAAGGTAAATCCAAAACCCAAACCACCAATCAGCACGCGCGCGCCCTTTCGTGTGCTCAAGCCCGTGCAGGCCACTTCCGCCAGGACGCGTTCTGATTCCGGCGCATTGGTCGCCATCAAGGACTGCCCGTTCACCCGCAGGAAGTAGTGTTCTCCCTTCGAGTGCAAAGACATCAAGGCTCCATCCGGAGCACGTGCTTCAGCCAAATTAATAAATGGATTCATGGAAAACTACATCTCACACGAAAACACTCCAAAACACCATGCCCGAAGATAAAGATTGAAAGGGTCATAAAAGGGGAACTTCTTGCACAGTGCTAAAATGCAACATGCAAGAACTGGCACCTCTGCCAAGATCCGGAGATAAAAACCGACGGGCGGTTGCTCCGTGTTTGATTTTCTGAAATGATGGGTCTTTGTCACTTCCTCTGGATAAGCCTAGAAGCCGCAATTGAATCCCCCATGAAGGACACGAAGGGCATGAATTTCAATACCTTAGGAAAAATCAGGATCGTTCATCTCGCTTCCCCAATGGGTGAAGGCAAGTCCCTTGGTCGGGTCAGCTTCCAGAAAGTCATTTCTTCATGTCCTTCCCGGTCTTCATGGTAAAAACTGGCATTTTCAGGCCTTCCAACTGCGCGATTTAGGATAAGGCCTGCCTTTCGGTATCGGTTGTCGGATGCCATCAAATGCATTGTCGCTCGATGCTTTCTGGCGCGTTCTTCTGCCAGGCGTATAGGCGGAAATATTACGATTCGAATCCAGATCGTTCCATCGAGTAGGGACACAAAAAACCCCGGCCACTCACGTGACCGGGGTTTTTCTTAAGTATTCGAGCTCAGCTTAGAACGCGAAGGTAACCGATCCACCACCCCAGAAGGTGTTTTCCTTGGTTCCAACGAGGTCATTCCACTGGTAGCTGTAAGCACCGTAAGGAGCAACTGTGATGTTCTCGCTCAGAGCGATCGGAAGGGCAACACCGAGTTCGGCATTGTTACCACCGTTGAAAGGTGAACCATCAGAGTCCACATTGTAACGGAAGTTGGTCCCAAACGATGCCCATGGTGTCAACGAAACCACATCACTGTAAACAGGGATTTCTGCATCAACACGTGCTTCGAGGAAGCTACCGGTTTGAGGAACAAATCCGCCTTCACCGAGATCAGGTCCGACGTTGAAGAAGTAATTCAAGCCAGGTGTGATCGTGACAGAACCGATTTCGATTGCATACGCAACTCCGGCACTCAACTCGTGGGAGTAAAGACCGTTGGTTGCACTCAGGATCTGGTAGTAGGTGTAGCCAAGGCTAACAGCAAGATTACCAAAGGTGTGTGTGTATGCTGCGTAGGCGTCGAACTCTTTGTAGCTTGTCTCACCGATACCGAAAGCAACCCATGTCCCGATGGTTAGGAAGTCATTTTCAGTAAGGTTGAACGTAACGCTGAGGTCCGTCCAATAGAGGCTGGAACCGTATCCCTCGAAACCAGGGAGGACGTTTACGCCACGGAACATATAGAGGCTGTCCCAACCGGTCGAAAGTTCAGCATTCCACCACTGAGTCGGCTCAGTTTCGATGATGATCTCTTCCTTGAAGGTTTTGCCAGTGCCGGCAAATAGAGCACTGCTGGAAAGCAGAGCTGCTGCGCCGACGATAGCTGCGAACTTGGTAGTTTTTTTCATGAGTTGTTTTGTTCTTTGTTTTTTTATTCGATCCACTCCGTTTCCGGCCTGAATCTGTCATGCGATTGAGACATGGTTAGTGTCCTGATAGCATGGATCGTGCCAGAGGTTTAACGGCATTAGTGGACAACCGTCAAACTTTTTTTAATTTTTTTTGAACGTTTCGATTCAACCAGTGTCCCACCCGCTTTAAGGCTCCTATACAGGATTAAAGCGGTTTTAGGATTCGATCATGCTGATGTCCGTCGGTTGGATACGAACAAAAACACGTTGCCCTTCGTGAAAACTCACTTCGGACTCGCCGTCATTCGCGAGGATCGCGCCGAGTTCCAGTCCGCCAGCGGTCACGACAGTCAGTTCATCGACGGCGCCTTTAAAGATTTCCACAGATATTGTCGCAGGAAATACATTATCTCCTTCGGGTTCGGCCAGCGAGAGTCGGAGCTTTTCAGGACGGAGTGACAACAGAACCTCCTCCGTCGTAATGCGGGGGTTATGGCGGACCCGCACGCGCAGTCCTCCTTCCGCCTCACAAATCGAGAACTCGCCATCACGATTAAGAATTTTTGCTCCGACGATATTTGTTTCGCCGATGAAGCTGGCGACGAAACGTGTGGCCGGTTGATAGTAGATCTCTGAGACGCTGCCGATTTGCTCCACGTGTCCTTTATTAATGACAGCGATTCGATCGCTCATTGTGAGAGCTTCTTCCTGATCATGCGTCACGAACACAAAGGTGATTCCCAGGCGTTTTTGGAGGTGTTTGAGCTCGATACGCATTTGGTGGCGTAGTTTGGCGTCCAGGGCAGACAGCGGTTCATCAAGCAAAAGGACCTTCGGCTCACAAACAATGGCGCGGGCGAGCGCAACGCGCTGGCGTTGCCCGCCAGACATTTGGGATGGCCGCCGATCCACAAAATCCTGAAGGGAGGTCATTTCGACTACCCGATCCACCCGCGTTTTCACATCTCCTGCGGCCACACCCTTCATTCGCAGACCAAAGGCGATGTTCTCGTAAATCGTGAGATGCGGGAAAAGTGCGTAGCTCTGAAAGACCTGATTGACATCGCGTTTGTAGGGAGGATCGGCGGTGACATCCTTTCCGTTGATCACAACGGAGCCACTAGTCGGGGTGTCGAATCCACTTATCAAACGGAGGCAAGTTGTCTTTCCGCATCCCGAAGGACCCAGGAACGTCATGAACTCTCCTTCGCGGATTTCGAAGTTCACCTCGTTAAGGGCAACGAAACTGCCGAAGACTTTTCTTATGTTTTGAAGCTCAACCATCCCACTCATCCTTCGCGCACCGTAGCGCGTCTGCTTTCTGCGCACCACTGGAAAAACAGCCTTCACGAAATTTGATTCCAGCACGATTGGCAGCTACTCTGTGCGGGTGAATCCGGCTCCGTCTCCTCTGCGCACGACCTGCGCTTGCATCATGATCGGCGAACATCCGGTCACACTGGATCCCCGGCGGGCGCTTTGGTGGCCAGAGCAGCGGACACTTTTTCTGGCGGATACGCATTTCGGAAAAGACGCCACTGCACGCAAACTGGGACTTCCTGTGCCTCGGGGAGTGACCGAGTCCGACCTTGATCGTATGAAATCACTGATCACAGATTATTCGCCAGCACACATTTGGATCCTTGGAGATGTCTTTGATTCAGCCGCGGCAACCGAATGCCTGACAATGGAATTGCTGCAACGAAGTTTTTCCTCTTGGAAGGAAATTCAAATAACCATGATCCCCGGAAACCACGATCGGAGGATTCAGCCGTTGGCAGCGACCTTGGGCATCAGCGTTCACGCAGCCCCCTACTTAGTCGGACCTTGGCGGCTGATGCATGCCCCTGACCCTGCTCCCATCGGCGACGGATACGTTCTATCTGGTCACTTACATCCCGGAGTGCGCATCACCGGAGCCGGGCGGCAATCCCTGCGATTGCCGGCATTTATCATCGGGGAGAGACATACGATTCTACCGGCGTTCAGCGAATTTACAGGACTCGCGATCCACCGCTGGCCCACATCAGCCCGACTTTTTGCCATCGGCAGCAACCGCGTCTACTCGCTGAAATCGGAGCAGTGTCAAAACTCGCGCGCCAACAAATAATCAGCGATCTCTCGCAACCGATTCGCGTCCGATCCGAGCGGATCCAGCGCCCGGTGGGCTTCGACGGTAATCCGCCGTGCCTCCTTACGCGATGCTTCAAGTCCAATGACTGACGGATACGTTGTCTTGTCGGCAGCGAGATCTTTACCTGCGCTCTTACCGAGTTTCTCTGTCGGTTGAGTAACATCTAAAATATCATCGATGATTTGGAAAGCGAGCCCCAACCGCCGCCCGAAACTCATGAGAGCGTCCCTCGTGGCGGGAGGCGCGTTCGCAGTCATTGCTCCCAGAGCCAAGCTGACCTCGATTAAAGCCGCCGTTTTCCGTTCATGGATGAACCGAAGATCACTTCGAGTGCCCGTAACGCCCTCACCTTCCAAGTCAGCGACTTGACCGGCAATCAGATTGCGACTTCCCGAAGCCCTTGCGAGCAGCCGGATAAACTCGGCCACCGGATATCGGCACGAGGATTCGACGTCGGCGAGGATTTCAAACGCTACCGTCAGCAAAGCATCCCCGGCCAGCACAGCGAGCCCCTCGCCGAATACCTTGTGGGCCGTCGGTCGTCCCCGCCGGAGGTCATCGTCATCCATGCACGGGAGGTCATCATGAATCAGGGAGTATGTATGGATGCATTCCACCGCACAGGCGGGACGCAAGGCCGGGTTACGATCCCCGCCACACGCCTCAGCTGCAGCAAGACAGAGGATGGGTCTTAGCCGCTTTCCTCCTGCAAAAATGCTGTATCGCATCGCCTCATGAATTGTTGATGGTCGCGTGGATGCCCGGGGTAACAGTCGGGAAAGAGCGGAGTCCACATCTTGCGATGCCTTGCGCAGATAAGTAGCGATCGTCATGAATATTGCCGCGCATATTGCCACACCTCACGCGAATGGGAAGCGCCGCTTGCGAATCCCTGTCCGTCGTGCATAGTCGGCGGTCGAATGAAACGATTGCAACTCGCCGTAATTGGCTCCGGCAAAGGCTCAAATTTCGCATCAATTTTGCAGGCGACAGCCAGTGGAAGATTATCAGCAGATGTGCGTTTGGTGGCAGCCGACCGGCCGGACGCGGGCATCTTAGACCTAGCAGACAACGCGGGTATCGAAACCTATCTCGTCGAAGAACCCCGCTTTAAAACAAAATTATCTCCGGAGATTGAGACAATTCTTGCCGAGCGGATCACGGCTGCTCACGTGGATCTCATCGTGCTGGCAGGCTACATGCGCGTCATAAAATCCCCGTTGCTCGACGCATTTCCCGGGAGAATCA
>JBGSMR010000278.1:0-5747 GCA_041740065.1 Chthoniobacterales bacterium | reverse complement strand
GCCCGGTAGCCAGCAATTGGCGCTCGGATCACACGCTTGCATCTTGGCTTGAGAGCCATGGTGTTCCCGGTATCCAATCCATTGACACACGAGCCCTGACAAAACATCTGCGCACGGGGGGCGCAGTGAGGGCGTGCGTTTCCACCGAGGGAATTTGTGCGGAGGATGCGATTGCTAAGGCACGGTCCGCGGCATACGAAGGGGTGGATTTTGTCAGCGAAGTAAGCATCTCGCGGCCATTTGATTGGGATCCGGATGGCGTCCTGAGCCGCCGGTGGGTGCAGCGGACCGCGAATGACGTCCATGATTTGGACGCGACCGGAAATGCGTTTGAACCTGCTGCTCCGATTCAGAGGCGTATTGTGGCGTATGATTTTGGGATGAAGAAAAATATTTTGCGCCTCCTTCGTGATGCGGGATTTGCCGTGCAAGTCGTTCCTGCTCGCACGCCTGCGGCGGACGTGCTGGCGATGGAGCCCGACGGTGTGTTTTTGTCGAATGGACCTGGTGATCCAGCGACCTTGGATTACGCCCACGCCGCGGCGCGGGAACTCATTGGTAAAAAACCGCTTTTTGGTATTTGCCTCGGGCATCAGATCCTTGGGTTCGCCGTGGGAGGCCGGACGTTTAAATTAAAGTTCGGCCATCGCGGAGCAAATCATCCCGTCAAAGATCTCCGAACGGGAAAAATCTCGATCACTGCTCAAAATCACGGGTACGCCATCGATCCGGATTCCTTGCCTTCCGATGTGGAGATCACGCACATTAACCTCAACGATGGCACTGTGGCTGGTATTGCTCACAAGGAATTTCCCGCATTCAGTGTGCAATATCATCCGGAAGCGTCGCCTGGGCCTCGGGATGCGAGCTATTTCTTTGACCAATTCGCCACATCGATAGATAACTTCCAGAAAATCTCGTAATTTAATCGACTACTGAGACAATTCTTTTCCCTGCCATGCCAAAGCTGAAAATCACCCTCCCAGATCAACAAGAACACGTCCACGAACTTCACGAGGACACCGTCACCGTCGGTCGTCTGCTCGATAATTCGCTGCCGATTGAGGATGCCTCGGTGTCCAGTCACCATGCCCAGTTGCGATTTGACAACGGGAACTACAAACTTGTGGATCTCGATTCAACCAACGGCACCTTTGTCAATGATGAGCCAGTGACTGAGGCAACTCTGCGCCATGGCGACAATCTTCGATTTGGAAAAATCGAGGTAGTTTTTCTCGCTAAGCAGACCGCCACATCTGACAAGCAACCGCTACCTGCCAGCGGTGCGACGGAAGTGAGTTTGGGCACGGCCAGCGCGCGGCCTGGAAGTTTTGTTTCTGCATCGCCGTTCCCCAAGGCTGTAAAATCTGGTGGCAGTTTGGGAATCGTAGCTATCTCGTTTGCTGCGCTCGGCTGTATTGGTTTTGCGGTTGCGGCAGTCCTATCCTTGGGGCTTTCGGCCGGGTCCTGATACTTGGGACCTTTTCCGCTCACGCTCGAATTTCTGATTGATCAGAGCGGCTACGGTCTCGATTCCCTTTTTAATCTAAACCGCAAGCGGATTTGGCCATTTCGATAAGTTTGTGCGGGTGATACGGCTTTGGAAGAAAATTTGCAGATGAAACCAAATCATGTCCGCCGAGCATCGAAAAATATCCACTGGTAAACATCAGCGGGAGGTCTGATCGATCCTGTCGAAGCCGCTTTGCCAAGGCGCGTCCGTCCATTTGGCCGAGGACGATATCGGTGAATAGCATGGCAATATCTGCGTGATGGCGTTCCCAGACGGCGAGGGCCTCCTCGGCAGACTCCACTTCGATCACGCGAAAATCAGCACCGTTTAAGATCTGTGCTCCCAACTTCCGAATCAGAGAATCATCTTCCACCATGAGCACTAAAGGAAATGCGGCTGGATTCTTTGCCGGCGTCGCACCAGGCGATAGCGATGGAACTTCCTCGATTGCAGGAAACCAAACGCAAAACTCCGTGCCTTCGCCCAGATTGCTGTCGATGGTAATCCAGCCGTTGTGTCGTTCCACCCAGTCCCGAACAATGGCAAGTCCGACTCCGTTGCCATTCTCTTTGGTCGTGAAGGAGGATTCGAAAATGCGCTCTTGAATATCCTTCGGGATACCAGGTCCACAGTCGCGGATGCTTACTTTGACGAACTGCTGGTTGGATCCTGTAAGTAGACCATCGGAAACACGCTCACAGCGAACTGTGATCGATCCGTCACCGTCCATCGCTTCGGCTGCATTCAAGAGAAGGTTGATGAAAATCTGCTCCAGTCCGCCGAGGTTGCCGTGGATAGTCAGGTTCCCTCCTTTGGGGAAGTGCAGATCCACGCTGCGACTCCTCCGCAAGAGTGGCTCCATGAGCGCGGTGAGCTCAGGAAGAAGGTCATCCACTGCCACAGGCTTAAACGCATCCGACCGTCCTTTGGAAAATAGCAGAATTCGACGAACGAGTTCGGCGCATCTTCGACAGGCGCTGCTGATCTGCCTTCCCGATTCAACGCAGTCCGGCGGAGATGTAGATGCCGCTTCCACATTTGAGGCGTGGATTTGGATGATTGTGAGCAGGTTGTTTAAATCATGCGCAGTGCAGGCCGCAAGCTTGCCGAGTAGTGCGAGACGATCCGGCGAAGATGAAGACTGGAGGAAAGTGCTGATTGCCACCGTGTCTGGAATACTCTTCGTGATCCGTGGAGTCACCAAAAATCCGACGCACTAACAGGAGACCTGAAAGATAAGCCAACAGATCACTCCTCACACTCTCAATCTTCGGAAACGTGTCTTTGCGACATCCGTCACGATTCTTCTTGTGATCAATTGCTTCTCGTTTCAATCTTTACCCCTTATCCGAACGGTCCCGATCAAGACAGTTCGGATTTTTTGTGAATCACCGAATGAAATCATTGCCGAATCTGCGCTTGAACGGAATGCCCCGAGCCCGTGAGTAATCCGCTGCTAACAATGGCGGATGGATTCTCATCCGCCGACGAAGGCATTTTGCCGCAGCATATTGCTGTCATCATGGACGGCAATGGCCGATGGGCCAAGCGGCAAGGGCTGCCGAGACTGAGTGGCCATGAACGCGGGAGCCGCGCCGTGGGGGAATGTGTTGAGGGATGTTTAGAATCCGGGATTAAGTATCTCACGCTGTATGCGTTCTCTGCGGAGAACTGGAAGCGGCCACGGGCGGAAGTCGACGGGCTCATGGCGTTGCTGGACCGATTTTTAAAGGAGAAGACCGCTGAGATGCTTGAAAAAGGGGTGCGTTTGAACGCCATAGGGCGCTTGCAGGATCTTCCCACAAGTTGCCAGCGACGCCTCGAGAAGGCGATCGAAACGACAGCCAAGAATGAAAAGTTGACCCTCACACTGGCGCTGAGTTACAGCGGTCGCTTGGAAATTGTGGATGCTGTTCGAGCGCTCGTCCGCGACGCGCGGGAGGGGAAAATCCAAGAGTCTGACATTTCGATTGAGCGCATCAATGAGTGTCTATACACCGCAGGCCTGCCGGATCCAGACCTCTTAATCCGCACATCTGGAGAGATGCGGCTGTCGAATTTTCTTTTGTGGCAACTCAGCTACACGGAGATTCACGTGACGGAAAAATTTTGGCCTGAGTTTACTCGCGCTGATCTTCGGATGGCGATAGAGGATTTCGGACGTCGGGACCGCCGCTATGGCGGAATTACGAAGAAGTAAATGAGCGAAAGCAGAAGCACCATTCTCATAGTTGACCGCGAGACGGATTTTCTAGCATGGGCCAAGGCGCAGCTGGAAACATCAGTCGTGCGTGTACTCACGGAAACCGCTTCGGACACTGCATTTAAAACTTTTAGTATCGAGAAGCCGGATCTGATTCTTGCGGAACTCCACTTGCATCCGTCCAGCGGTCTGGAATTTCTTGCGCGCGTCAGGAAGGCAGAGCCTGGTGCGATGGTGATCATCACGAGTGCGTTTGGTACTACGCAGGGCGTGATTGAATCGATGAAACTTGGCGCCTTTGACTTTGTGCGCAAAGAGCAACTGCCGTTCAACCTGAAGATGGTGGTCGATTCCGCGCTGAAAGAGCGGGCGGACATGCAGGCGGCGGAGCCTTTTAAGCCGTTACTTACGGTGGATGAGCATAAGGAGGACATCGTTGGTCAGTCCGAAGCGATGCAACAAGTTTTCAAAATGATTGGCCGAGTCGCAGCGAGTGACGCGCCGGTGATGATCACGGGCGAAAGCGGCTCAGGAAAGGAACTCGTAGCCCGTGCGGTGCACCGCTACAGCACCCGCAGCGAGAACAGTTTTCTTGCCATCAACTGCGCCGCAATTCCTGAAAATTTGCTCGAAAGTGAACTCTTCGGACACGAGAAGGGTGCGTTTACCGGCGCGCACAATTTACGCATCGGGCGGTTTGAACAATGTGATCGTGGCACTTTGTTTCTTGATGAGGTCGGCGAAATGCCGCTCGGAGTGCAAAGCAAACTCCTCCGCGTTCTCCAGGAGGGAGAGTTCTCCCGGGTCGGTGGGAATCAGACCATCCGCACGGACGTCCGAATCGTCTGCGCGACGAATAAACATCTTGAAAATGAGGTGTCGGCCCGGAAATTCCGGGAGGATCTATTTTATCGCCTGAATGTGGTGCGTATCCCTTTGCCACCTCTCCGGGCTCGCGCCGATGATATCCGTCTGCTTGCGGAGTATTTTTTGCGCAAAACTGCAAATCAGCGCCACCGTCCCTTGGTTAAACTTTCGGAGGAGGCGGTACGTGCATTGGAGGCCTATCCCTGGCCAGGGAATGTTCGTGAGCTCGAAAATACGATCCAGCGAGCCACGGTTCTCGCAACGAGCGAGGTCTTGCTCCCGAAAGATATCCCCATGGGCCAGCCAGGGGTTGTTGCGACGTCCGTAGCCGAAATGTCTGGGGCGTTGACGTTTGAAGATATCGCTGAATTTCTTCTGGATCGTGCGGGTGAACTCGCTCCACAGGGTCTTCTGCCGTGGCTACAGCTTGAGCTTGCCAAGCGTGCGACGGCGCATGCCAATGGGGATGCGGCCGTGGCAGCTCAAATCTTGGGAATATCGCGACCATCATTAAAAAAATTGCTGACATCCTCTGTGCGGGAGTGACTCGCAAGAGGACGGCGAGATAACCCATGGAGAGTGAGGGGTTCATATTTGATTCAGACCGTGGATCTTTTGTCGAATCGTGTGGTGTGCCTGTATCGGATCGGGGATTTCGTTTTGGCATGCACGTTTTCGAAACGATAGCTGTCTTTCAAGGTCGATTGCTCCTCGCGGAAATGCATCGGGATCTTTTGGCTAGTGCTGTGCAGGCGGTTGGATTTTGCGCTCTGCCCATCCCTTGGTTGGAGTCTGCAAAGCGTCTTGTTGCAAGGTTCCCGGAGGGTGTCATCCGCATCTATGCGACTGCGGGAGACGGCGCTCCGACAGCTCCCGTTCAATCGCCCCGGATCTTTGCGTTTTTTGAAAAAATGGTTGTCAGCGCAGATATTTTGGCTGCTGCAGGATCAGCGGTTTTTTTTGAATCATCCGCGTCACCGCTCCCTTGGCTCAAATCTGGTAACTATTGGCCTCGGGTGCTGATGCAATCGGATGCCGAAAGAACCGGAGATTCCGATGTGGTGCTGACCCAAGACGGGTGGATTGCATCCGCGGCCATGGCGAATTTTTTTGCTGTCATTGACGGGCGCATCGTGACACCGGAAGTGGAGCCAGGTGTCCGAC
>JBGSMR010000275.1:0-2275 GCA_041740065.1 Chthoniobacterales bacterium | reverse complement strand
GCATCTTGTATCCACACGGGATTTCAGAGGCTTCAGTTCACTCCCGATTTGCTGCCTGCGGATTTAATTGGAACCTTGATCTATAATCCCCGCGAAGGAGAGTTCTCTACGAAATTGGGGCCAATATTTTCTAACTTAATTCTTGCAGATGAAATCAACCGCGCACCCGCTAAAGTCCAAAGCGCGCTCTTGGAGGCAATGCAAGAGCGGCAAGTAACTATCGGCGATAAAACATTCAAACTCCCGGATCCGTTTCTTGTGCTAGCTACCCAGAATCCGATCGAGCAGGAGGGAACTTATCAGCTTCCTGAGGCACAATTGGACCGGTTTATGGTGAAGGTGCATGTCGGATATCCTACTCGGACCGAAGAGCGTGCGATCTTGGATGCCATGGCAACCTCCGCTCCCAAGTTGGAAGTGACAGCGGTGGTCTCGCCTGAAGACATCATTAGAGCCCGCGGGATCGTGAATGAAATTTTCGTCGATGATCGTGTCAAAGATTACATCGTTGATATCGTGTGGGCGACGCGCGAACCGCGGTCGTTCAAACTGAATCTGGATGGTATGATCCGCTATGGTGCATCGCCGCGTGCGACGATCTACCTTACGCTGGCCGCTAAAGCGCAGGCATTCCTTGCCGGTCGTGGATATGTCACACCGCAGGACGTTAAGTCGGTTGGTCTAGACATCCTGAGACATCGCGTGGCAGTGAGTTACGAGGCTGAGGCGGAATCCGTAACCAGCGAGACTATCGTTGAAAAGATTTTCGCCGGTATTGCCGTACCTTGAGGAACAGATTGTGGGTCTGGGATTGGGGTTGGAGCGAGATGCTCCGCCCGCAGTGCCCCCGCTCCCTGAGTATCGTGCCTACTATGTCGGTATCCATTTTCTTCCCAAATGCGTGACGCAAAGGACATCCTAAAAAAAATTCGTCGCATTGAACTGCGTACGCGGCGGCTTGTGGATTCCTCTTTCGCTGGGGCCTATCACAGCGTCTTCAAAGGGCGCGGCATGAACTTCGAAGAGGTCCGCGAATACACCCCCGGGGATGACATCCGCAGCATCGATTGGAACGTGACGGCTCGGATGAATGTGCCGTATGTGAAGAAGTTCACCGAGGAGCGTGAGATGACTGTGATGCTGCTGGTGGACGTGAGTGCATCAGGGACTTATGGGAGCGTTGAGTCGAGCAAGCGGGAGTTGGCTGCGGAGGTCGCATCGATCCTCGCATTCAGCGCGATTCAGAACAACGACAAGGTTGGACTGCTTTTGTTCACCGACGAGGTAGAGTTGTTTATTCCGCCAAAAAAAGGGCGTTTGCACACGTTGCGGTTAATTCGGGAAATGTTGTATTTCGAACCCAAGCGGCGTGGCACGGCTGTGTCCGTGGCACTCGACTATTTAAACAAAGTCGTCTCGCGCAAAGCGGTCGTCTTTGTGATCTCGGATTTCATTAGTGGAGATTTCGTGAAAGCACTTACGGTTACCGGCAAACGGCATGACCTTGTGGCAATGCCTGTCATTGATCCTGGCGAAGAGACATTGCCGGACGTCGGCCTTTTGACCTTGGAAGACGCAGAGACAGGTCGCCAGGTCGAAATCAATACTTCCAACAGGGGGGTGTCAGCGGCGTTTGCCGCCATAGAGGATCGGCGTCACGAGGATCTGGAGCGGGTATTTCGTCAGCGTCGAATCGACGTGGTTCCGTTGCGCACCGATCGGGACTACTTGATGCCACTCCGGGCATTTTTTGAGAAGCGAGAGAGGAGGATGGCAGCATGATGCCCGAGGAATCGCCTACTCCGGTGCCCATCCACGACATTCTGCCCCCAGTCGGATTTTTCCCTTATCCGGTGTGGATGGTTGCGGCTGCGGTGATCCTGGTGCTTCTGGTGCTCGGCTTTTTGATATGGTTTTTCTTTCTTAGGAAGCGCAAATCCCGGGTCACGACGGCGACGGAACGAGCAATGAAGCGGATCGAAGCATTGCGTGCGCAGGTTGAGGGGGCAACGGCCTATCCTTTCAGTATCGAAGTATCCGAGGTTTTGCGCAGGTATATCGAGGAGTCTCAAGGGCTGTCGGCTACGCGTCAGACGACGCGTGAATTTCTCGATGCAATGCAGAGTCGCACAACCTACACAGCGGATCAGTTTGAGACGCTCTCAGGATTTTTAGAATTGGCGGACATGATTAAATTTGCGCGAATGACTGCTGGTCCGGAAGAGTGCCGCCGGTTGTTGTCCGCAGCGGAGGGTCTGATCCAAAATGCCACGGC
>JBGSMR010000261.1:0-9043 GCA_041740065.1 Chthoniobacterales bacterium | reverse complement strand
TGATTCTTTTACCAGTCGTTGTTCTTGGCATGAAATTGCGACACACTCAGATAAGATGAAATCAAAGAAGGTGGTCGTATTACTGAGCGGCGGCATGGATTCGGTGACGGCACTCTACGATGCTGCGGAACATCATTTGATATCGGCAGCCATTTCCTTCGACTACGGCTCAAAGCACAATCCCCGGGAAATCCCATTTGCGCGATGGCATGCGCAGCGTTTGAGCATTCCACACGTGATTGTGCCACTCGATTTTGTCGGAAAAGAATTTGCCTCTGACCTCCTCACGACGGGAGGTGACATTCCGAGAGGGCACTACGAAGAGCTGACGATGAAAAAAACGGTCGTCCCTTTCCGAAACGGAATTATGCTCGCCATCACCGCTGGCTTCGCAGAAAGCCGGGGAGCGCAGGGCGTGGTTATTGCCGCGCACGCCGGCGATCACGCCATTTACCCGGATTGTCGGGAGGCATTCATGCAGGCTATTGGCGATGCTATGCGGCTGGGGACTTACGCGGAGTTGGAATTGTTTCGGCCATTTATCCAGATGACCAAAGCTGGGATCGCCCGGCGCGGTGTCGCACTAGGTGTGGACTATTCTAAAACATGGTCGTGCTACGTTGGCGACGAGATCCACTGCGGCGAATGCGGAACTTGTGTCGAGAGGCGCGAAGCGTTCCAATTGGCCGGAGTTCCAGATCCTACCAATTATCGATCCCTGGCACAGCTTCCCCCAAAACCTTCGCCCAGCCCACAGTGATGCGCATCTCAGAAATTTTTTATTCTATCCAAGGCGAGGGTGCTCTCACGGGCGTACCTAGTGTTTTCGTGCGAACGTCCGGGTGTAATTTGCGCTGCGCCTGGTGCGACACGCCTTACGCGTCATGGAATCCTGAGGGGGCGGACGTCAGCGTCACAGAAGTCGTGGAGCGTGTGCTCGAATTCCGGTCACGTTTTGTCGTCATCACCGGAGGAGAGCCGATGATCGCACGGGGCGTGCACGAACTTGCCACCAGGCTTCGCGATGCTGGACTGCACATCACGATCGAAACTGCGGGCACCGTGTTGCCGAATGGAATTCCATGCGACCTTGCCTCAGTGAGCCCTAAGCTCGCCAACTCCACGCCACAGCCGGACACGATTGAAAGTGCGTGGATCGAGCGTCATGAAGATTCCCGGCTTCAACCGGATGTCATCCGCGCATGGATCGAGGCAGGTGAATATCAGCTGAAGTTTGTTGTGGCAGAACTTTCCGACCTTGAGGAGATCCAATCGGTAGTCAAAACCCTCGGCACACCTGTTCTCCCGCATCGCATTCAGATCATGCCGGAAGGGACCAGCCCTGAAGTTCTTCTCCGCAGGCAACAGCAGTGGGTCGATGTGTGCAAATCGCATGGATATCGCCTGAATCATCGATTGCACGTGGATCTTTTTGGAAATTCCCGCGGCACCTGACTCAACCCTAACTCAAAGTTCCCCAACCAAATGAACAAGCTCCAATCATCCGCGCTCGCAGCTGTCATTGCTGGATGTTTCGGTTTTGCCGTTGCCAAGCTGACCAATCCCGCCCCGCCATCCAGCCAACCAACTCCCGTCCTCGCGGATCAAGCGCCGAGTAAATCACCTGTGGCAGCCTCGCCTGACAGCGGAGCAGCCGGAGACACAGAATCAGGTGGCACGCTCATGGCCGCAGCTACGTCCGGCGCGTATGAGCCACTGACGATTGCCGAGTTCAAAGATGAAATGGAGGCTATTCAATCGACCGGCTGGATGGGACTCAAAGGCATTCGCCGCACCAATGCGCTTTTGGAACGCCTGGTAATATCCGACCTTCCAAGACTGGCGCGGGAATTGACCGCGCAGTCGCCGGGAAGTGATCACATGATGGGTCTCCATATTTTAATGAGCGCTTATGCAGATCAGGATCCGGATGGTGCATGGAGTTTGGCTCTATCGTTGAGTCCCGGTCAGACCCGTCAGTCTGCCCTGAACGCAGCGGCAACAGGGATCACCAGCCGTGATCCCGAACGGGCTCTTGCTTTAGTCGACTCGCTCTCTGATCCGCAGATTAAGAACCAGGTCCGCACCATGGCAGTCTCCCAACTGGCAGCCAAAGATCCCCGAGAAGCATTGAAGCTCTATCTTGCCAATCGAACTGAGGATCCAGAAAACCCTCACGACAACACGCTATCGATGATTTTTCATCAATGGGCACGACGCGACATTGGGGGCGCAAAGGTCGCCGCTGCTCAGCTCACGGGGCAGCAGAAATCGCAGGCGATGGCAGCAGTTCTCAACTCGTTTGCGCAATCGGATCCAAAGGCTGCATGGGAGTATGCTAAAACACTTCCACCCACCGGACAGACGTACGAAGACCCGCGGTTCCGCGTCATTCAAGCGTGGGCGTCCACCGACCCGGCTGCCGCACTTGCTGCGGCTCAAACGATTGAAGAAATAGGAGCCAGAGACGCAGCTACGTCAAACGCGCTTATTATGTGGTCTCGTTCGGATTTTGATGCCGCTCTCAATTTTGCTCTCTCGGTGAAAAGCCCGACCCTGCGCTCAGATATTTTTCGCTCTATGTCAGCGAACTCCGAAGGAAATCGCGAGAAGCTCCTCACCGCGGTATTAGACTACATGCCACCCGGCAGCAGTTTTCAAGGGGCTGTGCAGCAGCTTTTTTCCTCGTGGGCGAGAGCCGACGCAAAGCAAGCCTCTGAAGCCGTATTCCGACTGCCCCCAGGGCCCATTTTGTCCCAGGCTGCCGCAGAAGTGGCGTCAAATTTGGCAAAGACAGGAACTAAATCCGAAGTGCTCGCCTGGGTCCGCAAACTCCCTGAAGGGGTGACCCGATCCGATAATATCAACGCCGTGTTTCGGCAGTGGGCAATGGACGATGCTTCAGCGGCACAAAATGCGCTAGCTAGCGTCGATCCAGCCGAGCGCAGCCGCGCTACCACAGCACTTGCTGCCGGATGGAGCCAAAAGGACCCTGAAGCCGTGATCCGGTGGTCCAAAACGATCGATTCCAAAGACGACCGCAATCAAATCGTCCGCGATGCGATGATGCAATGGGCCACATCAGACCCAGAGGGCGCCGCTCAGCAGGTTTCCCAACTAGCCGAAGCGGATCGCAGTGTTGCAATGCAATCGGTTATTTCTCGCTGGGCCACGAAAGATACTACCTCTGCCGGTGAGTGGCTGGATAGACAACCCGCAGACGCGCACCGAGACAATGCGATTTCTTCTCTCGCCCGAACTCTATCGGCGGAAGATCCCGAAGCGGCACTTGAGTGGAGCGCAAAAATTACGGACGAAAAAAACCGCGCTCGCCAGCTGGAAAATTTTTCTAAAACCTGGCTTTCCAACGAGCCCACGACGGCTCGAAAGTGGATTTCGTCAACAAGCTTGCTCTCTCCTGAAACGAAGGAAAAACTCCTCAAGTGAAGCGCCCTTGCGCTTATTCGCGTGCGCGGACTTGAACCCGTTTTGGTTTCCCGTCTTGGATGATAGCGACCCGGCCGGAGGCGAAAAGGTCATTGAGCGCTGCCATAGTTTCGCGGCTGTCTTTGGCGCACGAACTGACGATAGCGACCAAGTCTCCAAGCGAGTATTGTTGACCGTTGATTTTGCGGTAGGCGGATTTCATGTGCATCATACTAAGTTAAACGCCGCCGCCCGCCGCATGGTTGCCACAATCCTTCGAGTTCCGTGAGGGATGGGGTGTCCCGCGGCACCGAGACTACGCCTCTCCACGGTAAATGCCACGGGCCTGAAGGCTGGGGGCCCCGCGTGACCATTTTCTTCCTGCAGCAGACGCTTACAGAGCTGAAGAGCTCTATTCCTGCGGAAGAAGCACCACCGCCTCGATTTCGACATCAAAGCCGAGCAGTCCAGCTCCGATTGTGGAACGGGCAGGTTTGCTCTCGCCGAAAACACGGGCGTAGACCGCATTCATTTCGCCAAAGGTGTCAGCATTAAATGGCTGTAGAAATACGCGGCAGGAAACCACATCGGCGAGTGTCGCTCCAGTGGTTTCGACGGCACGTTTGAGATTCGAGAGAACGATCTCCGTTTGCTCGGTGATCGACCCGCGTACCATCGCGCCGACAGCGGGATCAAAGGGAATCTGGCCAGAAATGAAGGCGAACTTTCCTTCAGCTATGACAACCGGGGAATAGGGTCCAATGGCAGGTGGTCCGCCAGGAATTTGGGATAACGTTTGCTTGCTCATAAACATCAAAAGTTCAGTTGTCAGAAGTCACGTCCTCAACGGGAAGTGGCTCTGGGTATCCATAACGAAGCAGAAGGTCGCGCACGGAATCGATCCCGTCACGTTGCTCTGCAGAAATCGCCAAAATCTCTGGTTTCGGGAACCGAAGCTTAAATGCCACAAGGTTTTCAGCTGCTTCGGGAAGATCCATCTTATTAGCGATAACTGCCCACGGCCTCTCACTAAGCGTAGGATCGTAGAGGTCGAGTTCGCGCCTCAGTTTCTGGAGATCATCCACTGGATTGCGCCCCTCACTGCCTGCCATATCCACGACAAAAAGCAGTAGCTTGCAGCGAACGATGTGGCGGAGGAACTCATGACCGAGCCCCTTGTTTTCATGCGCGCCCTCAATGAGGCCCGGAATATCCGCTACCGTGACACGATTGTATCCATCCAACTCCACAACGCCTACGACCGGGTTCAACGTAGTGAAGGGGTACGACGCCACGCGCGGATGCGCGGCCGAAATCCGGGTAATGAGCGTGGATTTTCCGGCATTCGGATATCCCACCAGACCCGCGAATGCGATTGTCCTGAGTTCAAGTAAAAACCAGCCATTTTCTCCAATTTCGCCTTTCTGCGAGATGCGGGGCGCACGGTTTTGCGAACTCTTAAAATGCGTGTTGCCCTTGCCGCCGCGACCCCCTTTGCAAAGAACGAATTCTTGGCCAGGCTCAGACAAATCTGCAATCGCTTCAAGCTGCGAAATATCGGGCTTGGGCCGCGGAGCAGACGTCTCGCCGGGCGGCAGAAAATCATCTGCATCGGGGCCTCGTGGCTCAAATTCCGCTGGCAGGCGGTAGATGATAGTTCCCGTGGGGACCCGGACGATAAAATCCGGAGCAGATGCACCAATCTGGTCTTTTCCTTTTCCGTGCTCACCGCGTTTGCCACGAACAATGGATTCGTAATACAGCGTGACCAAGTTGTCCGTATGAATATCTGCGCGCAGAATGATGCTGCCGCCATGCCCGCCATCGCCTCCATCAGGGCCTCCGCGGGGAACAAATTTTTCTCGGCGGAAACTTACGCAGCCGTTTCCACCATCTCCGGCGAGGGCTTGGATTCTTATCTGATCGACGAACTTCATGTAGTAAATTGGTGGTGTCGATACCGGTGGTCGGAAGCGAACGTCCGGTCAACGTATGTCGGCGATGGTCAGTGCACCAGCGTAGAATACAAGTCGGCCGTTTCGCGGGCAATGGCATCCCAGCCAAAATGCGCTTCAGCGCGCTTGCGGCCCGCTTTCCCAAATCTATCGCGTTTTGCAGGATCAGCCATCAATTCATTGATGGCGGCAGCGAGGTTGCGCGAAAAGCGATCCGGGTGTGTGGGCTCGAAGGGAGTTTCTTTCATCTGATCGAGTGGCACAAGAAGCCCAGTCTCACCATGTACGACGACTTCGGTAATTCCGCCAACCGCACTTGCAACCACAGACGTGCCACAGGCCATCGCTTCCAAATTAATAATCCCAAAAGGCTCATAAATCGACGGACAAACAAATACGGACGCATTGCTGTAAAGTTCGATTTTCGTTTTTGGATCAATCATTTCACCGATCCAAATAATTCCCTCGCGGTGCTGCTGCGCGCGACCGATAGCGGATTTCATTTCGTCTGCGATCTCTGGAGTATCAGGAGCTCCCGCAGCCAGCACGATCTGGAAATCAGGGTTCAGATACTTGATCGCATTGACAAGGTGGATGATGCCTTTTTGACGGGCGATGCGTCCGACGAAGAGGATATACGGCTGCCGGGGGTCGATGCCGAGACGTTTGATTGCCGAGCGCGAGTCGACCTTCTGGTATTCCTCAAGATCGATTCCGTTATAAATAATAGGAACTCTCTCCTCTGGAATGTCGAACAAACGAAGGATATCGCGCTTCGTTTCTTTTGATACGGCGATCACCGCATCGGCCATCTCGAGAGCCGTCTTTTCCACCCAACAGGTGAAATCGTATCCACTACCCAGCTGCTCGCGCTTCCAGGGCCGAAGCGGCTCGAGAGAATGCACCGTGATGACCAGCGGAATGCCATAGTTCATCTTCGCTAAGATCCCGCCGAAGTGCGAATACCATGTGTGGCAATGCACGACATTGGCATCGGCACCCGCCGCATTAAACTGGACGCACCGCTCCATTGCTCCAAATACGGACCGGAGCGGCTTAGGGCATTGGAAGTTCTCGGTTTTGAGCGGAAATCCGCGGACATCCAGATGCGGTGCCGAGACTTTCTGATCTCCAAAAGCGCGTACTTCGACATCCATGATCTTCGCAAGTTCACGACTCAGATATTCCACGTGCACTCCGGCGCCTCCATACGTGTAGGGCGGATATTCATTACTGAGGAGAAGGGCTTTCATAGGGATATTTTCAACAGGGGAGGTAGGAGTTGCACTGGGGGCCGATCAAGCGCCTAAGAGCCAAGTCAGGCGTCCATCGGTGGGATTTACAGCGGCGCAGGGGTAGTCAGAGGTGCCAGAAAAGACTTCCTCTAAAATTGCATCTTTACCCGCGCTATTGACAAGGAAACAGACATGCCGCGCGGCATCAATGAGCGGATACGTAAATGTGATGCGGTACATTTTCTGCTGTGGGACGTAATTCTCAATAACCAGCCGGGATCGTTCCTCTAGCGCAGGAGTGCCGGGAAATAGCGACGCCGTGTGCCCGTCAGGGCCCATCCCCAACAGGATGAGGTCATGGCGAAAGGTGCCATCCCGCGAGCGCTCACGCAGGACGGCTTCGTATTCTGCGGCGGCAGTCGCTGGATCGAGTTCGCCCTTCATCCGAAGCACATTCTCGGGAGGAATCGGAACCCTGTCCAAGAGCGTGCGACACGCCATGAGGTAATTGCTTTGCTCGTCATCCGGCGGCACACACCGTTCATCTCCAAACGTGATGACCACTCGGGTCCAATCCAGTGAACGCTGTGCCAGTGCCTCAAAGACAGGTTTGGGCGTATTCCCACCACTCAATGCCAAGCGAAATTCACCGCGTGCTTCAAATGCGGCAAGCGCAGCAGTTTCGATGAGATCAGTTGCTTCAGTGACAAAATCAGTGGCGTGGCGGATTTCAGGTTTCATCAGAATCGGGTAAAATTGCTAATCGTGAGGTTACATCAGCCGGACGGGAATCGAAAACTCGATTTGCCCCCCACCGGGCTGAAAAGATCGTAAGTTGACAGCCGTAAGCGATGCTTTCCGGATATGAAGTCGCTCCGGGTTGGGTAGCCCAATCATTACTGCAATCGCATCACTGAAGTCCGGCTCATGGCCAACCACCATGACGCTCGCAAGCTGCTCATAGGCGCGCAATTCGCCCAAACAGGCAGCTGGAGACATGCCGCAGGCAAGCCACGACTCGATTGTAAGTGGCGGGGAACCAAGCCGCTTGCAGACAACCTCCGCGGTTTGTTTTGCTCGCACCACCGGGCTTGAAAGCACGGCGTCCGGCATCAGCCCGTAGCGGGCACAGAATTTCCCCACCTTATCCGCTTGTTCTAGTCCCTTGGCCGTCAAATGGCGCTTAAAGTCAGAATCCGCGCAGTCTTCAGCCTCGGCATGACGGAGAAAATAGATAAGCATTATTGAGCGGATGGTATAGCTGGACGATTGAGCTACATGGACATGCCGCCATCCACCGCGAGGACCTGCCCCGTAATGAACGCAGCCTGTGCGCTGGCTAGAAATCCCACCGCAGCGGCAATGTCGTCCGTTGCTCCAAATCGCGCTTGCGGGATTTGCGTAAGCGCCCCTTTCCGGATTTCGTCGGATAAGACTGATGTCATGTCCGTCTCAATGAACCCGGGAGCAACCACATTTGCTGTAATGCCTCGGGAGGCAACCTCGCGGGCAATGCTTTTCGTCAGACCAATCAATCCCGCCTTGCTTGCGGCGTAGTTTGCTTGACCAGCGAGTCCCATGAGACCGCTCACCGAGCTGATATTGATGATACGCCCACTCCGTTGTTTTACCATCGGTCGCAAAGCCGCGCGGATGAAGTTGAATGCGCCCTTCAGGTTCGTCGATACGACAGCGTCCCAGTCGTCCGAAGACATCCGCATCGCGAGCGTATCGCGCGTGATTCCCGCGTTGTTCACCAGGATGTCGATCCGCCCGAAGTCGCCGATGATCTTGCTGCCGACCTCCTGAACCGCGTCGAAATCGGCGACATCCACCGAGTAAGGTCGGGCGGTGTCGGGCCATTGGGCGTTGATCTCATTTGCCACGCGGGCCGAGTTTGCCTCAGTGCGACTGACTACAGCAACCTTCGCTCCGCCTTGCGCAAAATGCTTCGCTATGGCTTCTCCGATTCCACGACCCGCTCCAGTAACCACAGCAACCTGACTTTCAAAACTACTCATGATCCGACGACTATCGCAGAAAGCCCTTCAAAATAGAGGATTTTTTTCGATCCAGTCCGCATCCCGAAATCACACGGCTTTAGGAGTGGATGATTGAATCGGGAGGTCGAGACGTTTTCGTTTTCTATATAGCGTTGCTTCGTCGATTCCAAGCACCTGAGCTGCTGCCGCCAGCGTGGGTGTCGATTCAATAACACGAAGCAAATGGATATCTTCTATTTCTTGGAGAGAGAAATGTCCACCGATGCGGACCTGCGCGGGGTCGTCGTTGCCATCCCGCCGCGGCGGTCGAGTAGCAGCACTAGGCAAGTCGATAGTCTCGATTTCTTTCCCGCGAGCGAGGATCACCGCTCGCTCGATAGCGTTGCGCATCTCCCGGAGATTTCCCGGCCACGGGTATGACTCC
>JBGSMR010000047.1:0-2261 GCA_041740065.1 Chthoniobacterales bacterium | reverse complement strand
GAAGACTGTTATCGAAACAGATGAATCGCCGAAGGAAGCGGATGCGTTGCCCGGCGTTGTAGCGAGCCAAACGGGGGGTGAACCGTTTGCCTTGCCTGCCGATAAAACTATGGTGATTCAAGTTCACGAGCCAATAACAATTGCACAGCTTGCGCCGCTGCTGGGAGTTAAGCCATTTCACCTAATTGGGGAATTGATGAACAACGGAGCGTTTATGAGTACTAGCGATACTCTTTCGAAGGAGCAGGTGGAAAACATGGCTTCGAGATGGGGCTATACTGTGCACTTTTTAAGTACGTAAATGGCAACCTTGAAATACCTGCCCTACCACAAGCTGGTTTACGCACCCGCTACGGGAACTGACGACCAGAAGGAGGAAGGCTTGGCCAACGCCGATTCGTTTCTCCGCCTTCGTGAGCTATCAGTTGGAGTCCTCAAAACCGCTCTTCGCGCGCTCGGCGATTTCCGAGTCAACAACCTCCCTGATCTTTTGCGCAGCGGTCTTCTGCAAACCACACGATTGATACCCCTCCGAATGCCCTCCATTCTTCCAGCTACAGAAGTTCACGTCCACGGGCTCCGTTGGGTGGTGGCACATACCGAGGACATGGGGTGGCAGACTCTGGCGCGGCTTCCAGGCGCCGACGGCACCAACTTAATTCTGGAGAAATACGGGAAATGAAATCAAAACCCGGGAGACTATCAAGAAACGACTCTACCAAACCGATCGACCGGACGGCGGCAGGCCTTTACGCTGGATCAAGAAAGGGACCAATGGCTCCTACAGATCCTTCGAAAGCGCTAACAGACTGTCTCAAATGGGCATACAAGGGAATTGAAAGCGAAAATGATATCCGCTTCATCCATGGCGGTCTTAGGGACGAAATCATACGGCTCGTTTTGGATCTCCGAGCGCTTGGATACCATGCACACTCGCAACGCAAAGACCGCATTGAAATTTTTGAGAGGTGGCTCAACCTGAGACGCCCGAAACAAGACGCCAACGGTTACTGGTGCGTGTAAACGATTTGCAACACACGCTTCTGATGAGCCTCCGAAAGTTCCGGATTTATTTCCCTTCCGACAACACATAATTTTTTCGAATCATGCCCCGCATCTTTGACAATATCGATCTAGATCTGCTCCCCTCCCTCCGTGAGACGCTCAATGTTTCAGGGCGCTCGGACTTCTGCGTCGGCTATTTCAACCTGCGGGGCTGGAAGTCGATTGATGATCTTATTGAAAAATGGTCGGGCCAGCCTGGGGAGCAGTGTCGTCTTCTAGTCGGAATGCAGCGTATGCCTGCTGACGAGTTGCGGGACGCTTTGAGTATTTCGGCCGAAGGTCATCAGCTTGACAATCAAACTGCTCTGCGCCTGAAGAAAAAGCTCGCGGAAGAATTTCGCAATCAGCTCACCCTCGGCGTTCCAAATAACGACGATGAGTCAGGACTTCGCCGTCTGGTTCACCAACTCAAAACCGGCAGAGTCGTCGTGAAGCTGTTCCTGAAACATACGCTTCATGCCAAGCTATACCTCTGCTTCCGCCCCGATCCGAACAACCCGATCACGGGATTTCTTGGTTCGAGTAATCTCACATTTTCAGGTCTGTCCAAGCAGGGGGAACTGAATGTCGATGTCCTCGATCACGACGCTACCGGTAAGTTAGCCAAATGGTTCGAGGATCGCTGGGGCGACCGCTGGTGTATCGACATCACGAAAGAACTCATCCAAGTCATCGAGGAAAGCTGGGCACGGGAGACGACCATTCCGCCGCATCACATCTATGTCAAGATCGCCTATCACCTCGCGCAAGAGGCCCGCGCTGGACTCTCTCAGTTCCGCATCCCAGCAGAATTCGGAAGTCGGCTCTTCGACTATCAGGTAGCCGCGGTCAAAATCGCAGCGCATCACCTCAACAAGCGCGGTGGAGTGCTTATTGGCGACGTCGTTGGCTTGGGGAAGACGTTGATGGCGACAGCACTCGCCAAAGTTTTCCAGGACGATCACTTCACAGAAACACTAATCCTCTGCCCAAAAAACCTTGTAAAAATGTGGGAGGACTACGTCTCGGAGTATCGAATTCTCGCCAAGGTGCTCTCTGTTACCCGGGCCGTCAACGAGCTCCCGAGTTTGCGCCGCTATAAGGTAGTGCTTATCGACGAAAGCCACAATTTGAGGAACCGTGCGGGCAAGCGTTATCGAGCCATCCAAGAATACATTCTCGAAAATGAAAGCAGGTGCATCCTCCTTTCCGCCACC
>JBGSMR010000240.1:0-5225 GCA_041740065.1 Chthoniobacterales bacterium | reverse complement strand
TTCTTTGTGCCGTCTGCGAAAGCTTGGTAGATGCCGTCATCGCCACGGATCAGCACCGCCTGCCCCGAGGCAAGCGCCTGCCAGTAGGCGACATCCACCGCTGCGGCGGAGAGACTAGGAATCTGCTGCTCCAGATAGTCGAGAGTTTTTTCTGCGTCAGCCATGGCTTGAATTTTTGTAGAGATTAGAGATTTATGGCTCTTTCAACAAGCATTGATCCCAAGATATGGCGGTCCACATTGGGCACGTCGAGCCCTTCGTTGAAGAGATCGACCACGCAGATGGTCTGGAGTTTGCCTTCGATGAAATCGGATAGGCTGTCGCTGTTTTCGAGTTTCTCCTCCAGCGTGATGGGATCGAAGCGGCCGTTGCGCCACGGGATTTGTTCGAAGTCCACATCGTCCTTGAGCCCCAGATAGTGGGAGGGAACCAGCGAGCCTCCCGCGATCCCGTCGCCGACGGTAGCCTGCCACGCGAGAACGTCATCGAAGAGCGATTCCACGTCCACGCCATCGGTGCGCTCCGGGGTGGCGGTGAGGCCAAGGGTAAAGGTGGCATTCAGCCGGGCCATGACCCGCCGGCAGCTGGGTGCCCGGGCATGGTGGACCTCGTCGATGACGACGTAGTCGAAGTGCTGGCGATCCAGCTCGGCGAGGCCTTCGGGACGGGTGAGTTGTTGGACCGAAGCGACGACGAGATCGCCCCTCATGTCGCTGTTTGCGCCAAGATACCAAGTGACGCGGGTTTCCTCCCACTCCGGCCACACGAGCGAAAACGTCGAAACGATTTGCCATGCGATCAGCGATTTTCTTCTAAAAGGCATCCGGGATGATTCTTCCCGCAGGCTGAAGCTGGCAGTGGCATCTGTTCATGCTTGAGAGAATCATTCCGAAAGGATGAGATACGGTCGTGGAACGCACGGATTTCGTTCGCTGGATTCCCTTGAACGCAGACAGGTCGACTGTTACGATCTGAGTCGCGAAATCTTGGACAGCTTTTGGCAATGTCCTCTTGAACTTGGCCGGGCCCCCGATGCCGGGGTAGTCGCCCCCAAGTCACCGAGCAAGTCACCGAGCAAGTCACAGGGCATGAACGGCTAGAGTCACGGCTAGAGTCACGGCTAGAGTCGCGAATCATCCTCTTCCTCACAAAAGGCGAGTTTGGGAAATCCGCGCTGGCAGGTCTACTGGGACACAAGACCGTTTCAGGCGAACTTCACAAGGAGGCCAAACGACTTGTGGTGCAAGGCCTCATAGAACTCACGATCACCGACAAAGCCCAACAGGCGTCTCCAAAAATACCGCCTTACTGGAAGTGGCAAAGCGCTTTTGGAAAGTCTGCAAAAATGGGCACCCCACAATTACTTTAATGGCGGTCTCGGCATTCCTTAAAAATTCGGAATCATTGTTGAAAGACGTTTGTCCTGTGCCAGGCGAGGTGGGCTTTTGCCGGGCGGAGGACGACGCCGTCGAGAAAGGTCAGCGGCTTTTCATCACGAGCTTTGAGCCATTCAACCTCGGGGCCCCACTCGGTAAAGACTTCTCTCGCCACCCGGATTCGGTTGGTGTCGGTCACGGTCCATAGTCCTTCGTCGAACATCCAGTGCGCGTCGCGTGATAGCGCAAGCCCGTTTTCGGGGTTGTCGTTCCGGGACTGCGAGAACTTGTGAATGTGCGCCGCCTCGACAAGCGTCGCCCCCTTGCTCGTGTGGACCCCGTATCCTGTCAGCCCGCAGGTGAACCGGTATTGCGTGACGACGATCACCCGGAACCGGGCATCCCGCCCCTTCGATTGGTAGTCCGCCGGGTCTTCTTTCATCCGATACCCGAGTTGCCGGATTTTCGCCGGGGTGAAGCCAAGGGCCGTGTAGAGTGCGGCTTGTTCAAGTTCCGGAAACCACGTCTCGACAAGAACCTGTCGCGCCAAGTCCCGCCACTCGCGATCCTGCAACGCGGATAGAAATCCGACATCCAGTTCAACCGACGCAGTGCTCTCCGGACTCTCCGCACGCTGTCCGGTCTTCGTTTTGGGAGTCCAGAATCCCTGAGAACTCAGATGGTAGAAGGGCAGATCCAGATTCGGCTTTCCGCCCCACCGGGGATCAACGATTCGCCAATAGGAATCAAATCGGAGCCGCAAATCCGGCGACTTCCGCAAATCCATGCCAGCAATTTCTCCGGCGTCCGCCTGGTCGATCAGGCAAAGCAGAATTAAGGGCTTGTGAGGAGCGAACCGCGCATTGCCGTCGCCCTTCGCCTTGCTGACATTCGGATTCAGCTTGCGGAGTCTGGAGGTCCACTGGTCCATAACTGTCCTCCTAGTAATCGAAGCATTCAAAACAGCCCACGGTTTCGGTGCTTTTCGAGATAATCTGACCGAGGTTGGAAACGTTTGGGGAGTTCAATCCTCTGTCCCTGCCTCGCGAGGAAATGGGCCTTAACGGCAGCCGAGGCGTAGTGGTCTCTGATATCCCGGGCGACGAGCAGGCGGTAATCCTCATCGATTGAGATGAGGCATCGGTCGAATGCGGCATCGTAGGTAGCTGACAAGCACAAGCCATTTCGAGGATCCATACGGGTCGGTTTGGAGACCGACCAAGGGATGATATGGCTCGCACGGTTGACCTGCGGAAGATCGATGCCGGTGATGCAGCAGGTGTTTTCGTAGATTTCCAAAATGATCTCGCGAAAGGCTGCCTGATTCACGCGTGTCTTCATTAGGCGCAGCGCTTCCCTACCCTCCAGCGGGTTGGTGTCCTCAAGGAGTGCAGATGGGTAAGAGAGTTCCTTGTTCAACTTTGAGACCAACTCATCATCACTCCCGCGATGGGTAGTGAAGGCCTCGAGCAGTTTTTGAAAATGGCTATTCTCGATCAGAAAATGTTGAAATTGCCGCAGTGCGGCGCTGCAATAACCGTCTCCAAGATAGCTCGGGGGAAGACCATCCAGATTCCATGTGCTTTTGGACCCCAGCCGCTGCTGTTCTTTTGCGATGCTGTAGAGTTCCTGTAGGCGCCGCTCCGAGCGGACGCTCCAGATGTCTTGGCAATCCGAAAAACCCTTCGGATCGGCGAGCAGCATTTGGGACAATAAATCCAAGGCTCGGACATAAGAGGCTGCCTTACCGGTTCGGTGAGAGGTTTGGGATTCAAGGTAGCCTTTGAATTGATCCCTGACATTGGTAAGCAGAGCAGGCATGAGTCCAATCAGCCGCCCTTACGGCAGGTTTCGAACATTCCAGCAGGCATAGGCTGTCCGAGTTGCCAGACCATCTTGATCGGGCGTTCGCTTTCGTGGCTCACATAACTGGCTTGGCCAAGATAGGTGAATGGAAGTGTGAAATCATTCTGCTTCTTCGTTTCCCGGGCGAAAATCAGAATTCGGTATCCGAGAGTAGCATGATTAATTAGGTTTTGACCCGTGGGGCTGGCTTGTGAGGTTTGGTTTTGCGAATCCCACTTTATCAAAAGGCTGCTGATTGGATAATTCTCATACATGGTTGTCGGAGAGAACTCTTTCTCAGTCTTATTGAATGTCATCAGCAGCGCATAGGCGCGCTGGTTCGGAAAATGCAAAACACCAACCCCCTGTTGACCTGGGCTCGTCATGGAAGTCACGCCCATCAAGGATTGGATGACCACGTTGTTGTAGGCAGCGTGGATTTCGAAGGGAGTTTCATCGCTGAGGCTCAGGACGCGGGTGCGGTCGTCAGCAAGATCGAGGATTTCAACACAGTCTGCGAGGGCAGTGGGATTGGCAGAAAGTTTATGGAAGGATTCCGAAATCGTTGACACGCCGATATTGGCGCCGGTTTTCCCCCATATTTGATAGTGGATCGCCATGGCGTTTGGGCCGGCTTCTGCGATCGCGCTTTGGACATTTCCGGCTTGAAGATGAGATAATACGGTTCGGAGCCGTGCGATTCCTTGGCGACCGGACATACCGGCGACCTTAATCAATGCGGCGCGTAGTTTATCAAGATCAGGGTCGGTTGGCACCTCCTGCAGCCGGGCCGCGGACTTTAGCTCAGACCAGGTTTTGCTTTCGCCGAGGATCTCAAGCGGTTCGTAGCCATGGTGGTTTGCGAAGTTTTTGAAGGTCGGAGCTGATTGCGTATCGGCATTGAAGGTTTCGAGGTGTTCGATGATCTGGGCACGAATGTTGGCGAGGTTGGACTTGATATTTCGAAGCACATGCTCGCGGGCGACTTTCTCGAAGCGAATGTTGCAACCGGCAGGAAGATGTGGGAACCCGCACTCCAATTCGCGGACAATGTTGAAACGATCCTTGCGGAGCAGCGCCTTGAACTTGCGGTCGACTCGGTAGCGCTTGTGGAGATGCCCCACAAAATCCAGAACGGTGAGACAATCTTTTCCAGGATGAAGGCGCAGGCCGCGCCCGAGTTGCTGGAGGAAAACGGTTAAACTGTCCGTAGGCCTGAGAAACAGAACGGTGTCCACCTCAGGAATGTCCGCTCCTTCGCTCAGCACATCCACTGTGAACAAAAAGTTCAGATCGCCTTGCCTGAACTTATTCAAAATCTCTACCCGCTCCTGATCGATGGTTTCGCCAACAAAGCAAGCCGCCGGGAGGCCTTCGGCATTGAATTGTTTGGCCATGAACTCCGCATGGTCGACGCTGGCGCAGAACCCGATGCATCGGATGCTGCGAATATCGGTTTGGTATCGCTCCAGCGCCGCGACAATGGCGCGCAGTCGCTGCTCAGCCAACGCATGTGCGCCGGTGTAAATGTTGGTGAGCTCGCTCTGGCTAAAACGCCCCTGCGTCCAGAACTTATCGGCGTCCAAGGATACCGGGTCTTCAACCACAAAATAGTGGAAGGGCGCAAGTAACTTTTCGTCCAGAGCTTCTGGAAGCCGGATTTCAGCCGCGAAGCGGTTGTGAAAATCCGAGACCACGCTGCTGCCGTCCATTCGTTCTGGTGTGGCAGTCAGAGCCAGCAGAATATCTGGATCGAAACCATGTGTGAGCACACGATAGGTTGGGGCCGTGCTGTGATGCGCTTCGTCGATAACTATGGATCGGTAGAAATCCTTCCCGAGATGCCTGAGCAGTTCCCTACTTTCAAGCATGCCGATGGAGCAAAAGAGATGGTCGAAACGATCCGGTTCGTGGCCACCAACCAGTAATTCACCGAAGTTCGGATCGCGCAGAGCCGTGCGAAAGATGACGAGTGACTGGTTTAGAATCTGCTCGCGATGAGCT
>JBGSMR010000072.1:0-3181 GCA_041740065.1 Chthoniobacterales bacterium | reverse complement strand
TCCTGAGTGAGTAAGTGGTTCGGAGGCGGCAAAAATTGCACGGAGGCCTGGTAGAATCTTGTTTCCGGAGTGACTCGATAGATCATGTCCAGCGAAGGACGGAAACAAAGGAAATCCGAGTCCGTTGCTGAAATCGGCCCTGTCGAGGTCTGAGCGTCCAAACGACCATGCTCTACAAAGATGAGATGGTGGAGATGAACCTCGTAGCGGAACTCCATCGCTCTACCAAAATGGAAATAGCCCGCATTCAAGATTTGAGGACCCAGGTTGCTCAACGGGACCGTCAGATTTTCATGCGCCCCTCGTGACATCCTTCCTTATTAAACTGGTAGGGCCATTGGTGTCAACCGACTGCAACCCTCGATCAGCGCTTAGGATGTGAGACTGCGTGAGTGCGGCTCGGCGAAAGAACCGTGTGGGATTCGACTTCTATTTCGCTGACACGGCTCACTTTTCCTGCGGCGAAGTGGATCTCAGAAAGCCAAACATCTTTTCCCGCACGGTCGGGTCGCGCAATGGAATGGCCTGCAAAAACGTCCAGCTATAGACCAAATGGCCTTCATAGCCGCAGGTGTTTCCCTTCCAGTCGTAAAACTCCGCTCCGTAGGGAAAGAGGTCCACGACGCCATTTTGGAAGCCTCCACCATTCGGGAAGACACCGACGTGTTGACGTTCGACCATTTTCTCCAAAATGCCATCTGCCCGCTCGTCGTTACCCACGATATAATTGGCTGTTAAAAACCACAGGGTGTTGGAGACCGTGCAACCCCCATTCAAATACCGCTGAAAGGTTTCCGATCCGTCGGGGTTCGATCCACCCCAGCCAGTGAATTGTAAGCCCGACAGGACGGGGCGATAGTTCAACGGGACACCCAGAGCGAAATTGTCGAAGCCAGAGGCCTGCAATGCCGTCCAATACTTGTCCAGCATCTTGCGGGCGTCTTCCGGTTCAAGCAACCCGTAGATGGTCGCCATACTCGTGGGAACGTCCGAATGCACGTCGTGCAGCACGCCATCTTCACTTTTCCACCAGGCAATCCAGCCGGTTTCAGGATTGTAGAACGTGCTGCGGAAGGATGCTTTCAACTTCGCTGCGCGGCTGCCGTAATCTTTCGCGGAGGCCGGATCGCCAGCTTTTACAGCCAACGCTTCGAGGCTTTTGTAGGCGCGATGTGCCAGCGCGTTGACGTAAGCGTTTTTGTGTCCGCTGCTGTAAGTGTCCCATGCGGTATCGCCAAAGGCACCCGTGCCGGCATTGCCAGATTGCTTCGACTCGATCAGCCCATCGCCGTCCACGTCGCGGGAGTTCAAGTAATCAATCACAGGCTGGAGTTTTGGCAGCCACTCGTTCATCCAGTCGAGGTCACCGGTGGATTCCACCACGGCCCAGAATCCGATGATCAACGCCGGGTTCGCGTCCATTGCGCCCGGGTTGTTGTTAACATATAAGACCTCGCCGTCGGGCCGGACCTTGTGGGTGAGGTGATACTCGACCGTGTATTTCAGAAAATCAGATCCTGCGACAGATTTCGCCCAATCGGGAGCGAGGACGATGTGATCTGCGAGCCAGAACAGCGTCGATCCGACTGGGTTGCTGATGACATTATTCCCCCAGATTCCGGCCACGCTGCCATCCGTTCCGTCGGTAGGTCCCCACTGGGACGTCGCAAGCGGGAGGTTCCACCAGCCGCGCCGGGCTTTTTGCCACAGCTCGTCGCTGGTTCCAGGCGTCGGGCTTGCCAGGTGCACCGGACTGAATTCTAGCGCCAAAGCCGGTGAATTCCCAGCTGCGGAGGTGAATGCCAAGGTGGTTTCGCGCCGTGGCCGGTTCCCCGTGAAGCGCACCTCAGCCGGGGCCGCCGAGGTCACTTCCATGGTTCCCATGTCAGGAGCAATCATCAATCCGGGCAGATTTCCCGTATCGACAGTCGTCCATTCCGAGGCGTGGAAACTTGTTGCGCACATGCGTGGATTCAGTTCCAGAGTCAAGGAAATCCGCGTGCCTTCTCCGGTTTTCGCGGCATTCAGTTCCGTCGAGATTTTGAGATGGGAGTCAGCATAGGCAATCTGGAATTTCCCGACCGGTTTCCCTTTTTCCAGAACCAACGTCCCTGCGATGGCCTTGTCCGATGCGGTGAGATTTTCTATTGTCAGTGGAGTGCTTTGGCCCTCTTTGACCATGGCAAAGCGCATCGGGCGGCGCAGGAGGTTATTGATCTCCCTGCCGCCGCCTTCTGTGTCCCACCCGAGGTGAGTGATCAGTCCGTGATCGACAAACGTTTTTACTAGAATCCCTGCGGTGGGTTTCGCTCCAGCCAACCCTTCCTGCCGGAAGAGAAAACTCTGGGCGTTTGCCGTGGCTCCCGAAAATTCTATCATCGAGATGATCTGATTCTCGGTTGGCAACTGTCGTTCCCATACCGATTCTGGATTCTCCGTGGACCATGCACTGGCCCAGCCTGTTGCGTTGCTCGGCACCAGCAGGGACTTGCCATCGCGTGAGAGGCCAAGGTAGATGACTTGTCGCGCCTTCTCGCCCGAAACCCAAGAAGTCGGGTTGCCGTTTGTCAATTGCACAACTTCCTCTCCGGTGGTTGAGTAGAAAATGTGTCCCTGAGCATCTTCGACAACGCCCCAAGGCGCAGCGGGAGCGGTGCTGTGCAAGATCTCTGGCTCTGGTTGGAGCGTGCCGTCAGCGCTCCTAAACAGCAGGATTTGCTGCCCTGCGAAGTCCGCAGCGAGGAGCCCCTCTTTGCCGACGAAGATTTGCGAAATGACCGCTCCGTCAAACTTTCCCGCCGCACCTTTCCACGCTCCAGTGAGCGCATCGACTGCATGAATCACTCCTGCATCGGCCTCTGCGACATAAATGACTCCCTCTGCCAGGGCGAGGCCGGTGAGGCGACCGACGGCCTTCCCCTCGGTGGTTATTCCATCCCAAAACGTGCCCGTCGGAATGCCTGTTTCCGGGTCGATCCTGACAATCGTACCGGCTTGGGTGGGAGCGCCCGTCGAGACCAATAGGAAACCGTCGCTCGCTTCCAGCATCGCATTCAGCACAGGCAGCGCCTCCGCATAGACGCGGACGGGAGTGGCCGGTTGACCGGGAACGAACGACTGGATTTTACCGGTTCCATGGCCAGCCACGTGAACCGAAGCGGCTTCGTCCGACGCGTAAGTG
>JBGSMR010000203.1:0-11512 GCA_041740065.1 Chthoniobacterales bacterium | reverse complement strand
GTCGGACTGGTTCATAGTAATAATCGGCGAGATTTAGGTCAGTTGAATGCGGGATCGGGCGACGCGGCATCGGCATCGACGCCTTTGGACCAGTGCTCAAATTTCATGCGTAATTCCGCCACCCGCTCCGGCTCCTCTGCTGCCAAATCTTTGGATTCACCGGGATCAACAGAGAGATGGAAAAGGGAGAAAATCTCTCCCGCAGCATCAGGGGCGCGAAGAAGCTTCCATCCGTCGGAGCGAATTGCCCATCCGCCGGCGAATGGTCCCGTCTTCCACCACCAGAAGAGATCGCGCTCTGGAAGTGCGGCCTTTTCTTCGAGCAGGGGTAATAAATTCACCCCGTCTAAAGACGCAGGGAGCGGTTGTTTCGCCGCGGCAAGGCAGGTAGGGAGGATGTCAAGCGTAGAGACCGGGCCTTTTACGGAGCGGCCTCCTGGAATCCGGGCAGGCCACGATACGGCAAACGGCACGCGAATCCCTCCCTCCAATAACTGAAGTTTCTCTCCGTTGAGGGGGGCATTGTCGGCGTGGGTGGCCAAGACCGAGCCTCCGTTATCGGTCAGGAAAAAAATGAGGGTGTCTTCGTAAATGCCGGCCTCGTCGAGCGCTCCCAGCACCCGGCCCACGCCGGTGTCAAGGTAATCGATCATCGCCAGCAGGATTTTCCGTGCCGGATCAGTGCTATGAACGTGGTGTTTTTCAACGTCTTCGATATGCGCCTGGAGTGGTGTGTGCACGGCGTTGTATGCCAAATACAACAAGAATGGCTCGTCCCGATGCCGCTTAATGAAGTCAACCGCCTCATCTGTCAAACGGTGTGTCAGATACCCTTGTTCGCCGATGATCTTTTTCTTCGCCCGGTAGAGAGGCGCAAAATCTGTCATCGTGTTCGAGAGATCAAAGTAATTTCGTCCGCCATGGTTGAATCCGTAAAATTCGTCAAATCCCCGCACCGTCGGATTCCCCACTCCTGCGATGTCCACCGTCTCATGCCATTTTCCCAATGCGGTCGATGCGTATCCCGCTTGGCGTAGATAGTCGGCCATGAGTCGAACCGGTCGGACGGCTATATCGGCCCAATGCACTCCGTCCCTTTGCTGGTAACGGCCGGAGAGCAAGGCGGCTCGCGAGGGCAGACACATCGAAGCCGTTACGTAACCTTCTTGAAAAACCACGCCATCGCGCGCGATTCGATCGATATTGGGCGTCGCGACTCCTGGTCCGTGAAGCGGGTTAAATCCCACGTCCGCATAGCCCTGGTCGTCGCTCATAATGATGACGATGTTCGGCACGTTCGGGCGGGATTCTGCCACCGCGATAGCAGCAAATGTTAAGGGGAGGATTGGGCCTATCGCGAAGATGAAAGTTTTTTGGAAAAATGATTTCAATGGACTTAGACTAAACCTCCGAAGCCGATGTTGTCTGGTTGAGGTTTTCGCTCCGTGCCGTATCACCCGTCCGCAAGGAAAGATGTTGGAGCGGGCGCCACCAGAAAATATACATCCCGATAGCTCCTACCACGAAGATCGGTAGCGTCATCCAAAAGGCTGCGTAGTTCTTTACCACGAGCTGCATCGGCATCAGGAAAAAACAGACCTGGGCCACGAGAGTGAAGGGAACGGCGGTGATGTCATTGCGGTGCTCTCTCCGCATCTCGACTCCAGCTTCTCCGGCAATTTCGTTGCGGAATGGTCCCCAGAGACCGAATGGCCGCGTAGTTCGGAAAAAATGTCTCAAGGTTTTGCGATCCGTGGCAGGAGTCAGCAGCGAGACGATGATCGTCCCGCTGAACGAAAGAGTGGCCATGGTAATAAATTGGACCCATTCCAGCATCTCTGGCATCAGGAGACGCTGAAGCACAGCACCTGTCATGCCGACAGCTAACCCGCCTGCCACCCCCCATGCGTTGCAGCGCCACCAATATAGCCTGAGAAGAGCGGGCGCGATACCGCCCGCCCCAAAGCCCATCACCAGCCAGCCCCACAGCTCGTTAATATTTCCGGCTGCAACACCCATTGCGAATCCAAGAATGACGATCACTGTAGTGGAAATGTAGGAGGTGATGATCAACTCACGGTTGCCGGCAGAAGGTCGCAGGAAATTCTGGTAAAGATCTCTCACCACCAACGCACCGCAGCCGTTCACTAGTGTCGTGAAAGTGGACATCATAGCTGCAAGCATCGCCACAAACAGCACGCCACGCAGACCCGATGGAATTGAACTCATCAGCACAGCCGGGAGCACTCGCTCCGGATCAATGCTGCCACGGAACCCAACCAGCCCGACTTTGTTTGGCCAATCTTCCCCGAGGGCCTCTCGAAGGGCATTGATCATCACCGGGTTTTGTACATCCGGTGACAAGACGATGGCAGACGTTCGATCAAACCAATTGGAAGCTGTCAGACCAGGGTTCGCAGCATGAATGGCATCGGCGGCTTTCTGCACATTGTTCATGTCGGGAAGGGTGCTATGCACGAGATAGATTCCCATCACAGCAAAGCCGATCATCATCGGCCACCGCAGCATGACAGTGACGCCCTGAAGAAGACATTGGAGGCCGCATTCCCGATCATTCCGTGCCGCGAAGAATCTTGGCTCCGCTCCTGACCCCATTCCGCCAAGGACATTCCGCACCAGATAGAAGAACGAGAACATCACCAAGGCTTCGTAAGCCTCGTAGCCTGGCGGCATTGTCGTCTGCCATTTCAGTACGCTGCTGGTCCAATCCACGTTGCCGGTTACGAGCCCGGCGGTCGTGGCAAGCGATTGCATGTCCGGCACCATCATCCATGCCATTACCCCGACGATGATGCAGGAGAGAATGATAATCACCCCTTGAATCACATCTGTCAGGATGACTCCGTAAAACCCGGCGCAGACGGTGTAAATTGTAGTAAAAACCAGCAAGGCAATCGTCATCTCCATGGGTGGAAACGGCAGGAACATCCCCAGAAAGATGCTCGTGCCACGCACAAGGTAGGCCAGCATTCCTACTGTGCCGATGATACCCATCACGGCCGACATGGCTCTAATGAGTTCTCCGCCCGGCCCGGTGCCGAAGCGGTAGGTCATCCATTCCGCCGGCGTCATCACTCCCGAGCGACGGTGCCATTTGCCTGCGTAGGCAAGGAGAAATGCCAGAACAAGCACGGCTCCGCCTCGGAACTCGATAAACAGCCCGCGCGGCCCGAGCATGTATAGGAACGACGTGATGACCATCGTGCCCGTGAGATCGAACCACGCCGTCATTCCTGCGATGCCCAGAAGATACCACGGCATCGAGCGCCCGCCGAGGAAGTAATGCTCAAGACTCTTCCCCGCGCGACGGGTCATAACCAGCCCTGCCACCATGGTGATGACAAAGAAGGCTACGATGACAATGTAATCCGCTGTGGCGAGAGCGTTCATCGGTATTTAGGTGTGGCTGCTAATGCTAGCTGATACGGACAGTCAGGATCTGCTTTGGTCGCAGGGCAAGCGGTGTGGAGAGCGGCTGCGGTTTGCCGATGGGTTGGCTCTCCAGGTCCACGGGTTGGGCCTGCTTCCAAGTTTCCGTTGGTTTTGCGGCCTTGCCGGGCGTGAGGCGAGCGGTCGTCGCACGTTCACCAGGATTGAAAAGCCGCACCTCTGTGGCTCCGTCCACCTGGCGAATGCTCGTGCAAACGGCTCCACCGGAAATTTCGAGCAGCCCACCGCGAGGAGCGAGGCATCGGCCCGCCCAAGGTGCTGCTTGGAAATGGCGCGGCTGGATCTGTGCGTCACGGGTGCCTGCCCCGAGTTGCTGGCCGAGTTGGCACAATGCCACGCGCGGCAGCGCACCGGAGAAAGGGACAATCCAATACTGGAAACGTAGCGGCCCTTGGAGCTGCCCCTCGGGCTGGCCGTCGGTGATGACGGTGCGTCTTGTCGCACGGAAGAGGGTGAGTGCAATCGGGCGTTCGGGCAGATCTCGCACAGCAGTCTCGAGTAGGTCTGTAGAGACGATAGCCAAACCGCGCTTTGCGCTGGAGACGGCGGTCCATGTTTGCTGCGCAGTGGTTTCCACGGCGAGTTCGCGACGGCGGTGATTATCTTTTGGTAACGCGATTTCCCGCTCGACGACATCGAATGCATTGTCGGAGAAATACGTTTTTGCGTTAGCTCCGCTCGGGAAAAGAACACGCAGGCGATGGTCGCGCACGGCATTGTCGAGGGAGGTCGTCACTTCCAAGCGGTCGCCCCCGGCACGCAAGGTCACCGTGCTGTCGCAGAGCAGTTCCACGAAACGGTCCGAGCGGCGGCGCGTTTCGAATTCGAAGGTCTCTGGCACACGCAAGTGGAGGCGAATCCGGAAAGTGCATTGCTGCGGCCCGTTGTGTAGGAGAATGACCTCCGCCGAAGAGGCCGAGGAGGCAACCTGCTGGTCATTGACCGGGAGGCCGTGATACCAGCCATCGCCGATGTCTGCGACATCTTCAAATGTGAGCAGACGCTCGTAGGTCTGCTTGCTCCGCTTATCAGTGACGGTGAGCGAGCCATTGGGCTCGATGCGCACGGAAAGAAATTCGTTTTCCATCGAGCATTCGCTCGTGGCGAGACCCGGCGTGGCAGGGTGGCGGGTTGGGAGCATGCCTTCAGGCATCGGTCCGTCCTTGGGCGATTTCTCGCCCTCGCGGATGGTGAGCGTGGCGTAGCCGGTCGCTGGGATCGCGAGGCGAATTGCCACCTTGCATTCGTGGACGCGATAGGGCTCCGGGTATTTGATTGCCCAGATGCGACGGCGCAGGCGCGGCTGAGAGACCGCAAGAAGTTGGTAGGGGATCTCTTTTCCTGTCGCGGTGTCGAAGACACGGAAGCCCGGCTTCGGCTCGAACCCGAAGAATTCGTTATATTGGCCCCACTCGGTAGGGATCTCGAGCATGAGTTCGGTGGTCTCGTCGATCGCGGTGGTGAGCGGATTGCCCACGACCACGCGCGTTTCGTTCGCTGCGACCTCGCCCTCGACCGCGCGGGCAATAAGTTGCAAGGCTTCGTTTGTTTGCGCGGTGGCAATCTGGAGGCACTGGGCGAAGCGATACTTCATGTCCTCGTGGACCTCGTCGATGCTGCAGCCGCAGATGGAATCGTGCGGGTGATTAAGCAGCAACCAGCGCCACGCCGTTGCGAGATACTGGGTAGGATATTCGACCCCAAGCTGCGCAGCCGTGAGTGCTGAGAAGGGTTCGGCCCATTGGCAGAGGAGACTCTGGCAATCGGCATTCTGTTGCTTGATCCACACGCGGCTGGAGAGCACGCCGGGGATGAGCCACTGAGCGTCCTTGTCGCCCGAGACAATGGCCGTCTCGCGGAGTTCCCCGCGAACCACATCCGTGATCGCCGCTTCGTGACGCAACATGTCCTCAATGTAGGCGTCCAGGGTGCTGTGCTCGACGGCATATGGAAATTCTGCCGAGGCTTCGCGCTCGAAAAATTTTCGGTAATGGTCTTCGTCGTATTCCAAATGATCGCCGCCGTCGAAGACGAGGAGTGGCGGGATCTCCGTACGGGCCGCTTCCTTGGCAAGAAAAACATCGAGGTCTGTGACGGCCTGCGCCTCATCAAAGGCAACGCCATGTTCTGTGCTATGCCGCACATCATAAGTGTAGTCGCAGTAACCCGCACGTCCAAAGCGGAAACAGACGACCTCGCTGCCATCGCTGCCTTGCCAACGCAGATGCGCCGTCTTGCGGGGCTCGATCCCGCGCCAGACGAAGGCGCCACGAATGCCAAATCCTCGCAGAATTTGCGGCAACTGGCCGACATGCCCGAATAAATCACAAACGAAACCCGCACTTGAAGGCGTGGCGCCGAAGCCCCGCGCCACCTCGCGACCGAGGCGTATGTTTCGCACCAACGACTCTCCAGAAACGAGCCATTCGTCGGGAAGGACAAACCACGGCCCCACGACAAGCCGACCTGTGCGGGCATACTCCTCGACCTGCGCGCGGCGTTCCGGGCGAATCTCTAAATAGTCTTCCAAGATAACCGCTTGGCCGTCGGTGGTGAATGGGCCGCGAAGCTTACCCGAAGCGATATCGTCCAACACGCGGTCAAGCAAACGCACCAGGCGGCGACGGTAATCTTGAAATGTCTGATACCATTCGCGGTCCCAATGGGTGCTGAGGACGTAGTGGACAGGACGAACGGAAGGCTTGGATCGGGAGCGGGTTTTAGAGGTCATGGTTAGTTAATAGTTAAAATGAAATAAGATACCGGAGCTTCAGGGGCGGGAGACCTCGACGGCAAGGATGCGCATCGGTTGACCGCCGCCATCAAGGCGAAAATCGCAGCTGGCATTTTGACGGCCGGAAAAAATCGCGTCAGGCAGGACAAATTCCTGAGTCTTTACTTTTCCGCTGCCATGGGTTGGTACGGCCGGTGCCGCCTTAAAGGCCCCGGCCACCATGGCGGTGGCGTCGCTCGAATCGTAGCTGAGCCCCAAAGTACCTACGCTCACGTCCACATACGTCACTGTCACAGTAGCTCCGCGCGGAGCGATTTCCTGGGCGAAATCATTTGCCACGTCGAAGTAAAGAAATGGCGAGCCTCCACCCGCGACATTCCACCCCGCCTGACCATCTTCGGTTTCAATGCGCGCCACGCCATCTGCAATGCGCCGCGAGCGCAGCCCCGCGCTGGCCAACGGCGTGGCCGATACAGATTTTTTATCCGCGAATTTCGGTCGGGCGGCCTCGTATTTCGGGTTGGTCTCAAATTCGCGAATGAGCCAAAAAAGCGTTGGCATATCGACGAGCAGATTGGGGAAATTTCCCGGCTCGAGCAGGCGGCGCTGGATCTCCGCAAAGTACGATGGCGTCTGCAAAATCGAGCGCACGAGCACAAAATTCGGACCTGCCGGTTCGAAATATCCGCGCAAGGCATCCACCGTCTGTCCCATGTCCGCGTTGCCCTCGCTGCCAGGCAGATCCGTCATCATCTGGGCATAGGCGAGATCTTCTCGTATGCCGAAGGGTGAGGGGGAGCGCTGCAATCCGAGACCACCAGGCGAAAATTTGCGGTAGGCAGCAAATCCGCGGTCGTTCATCGGGGGTGTGCTGCCGTCGATATTGAACCCCGTCACGGTGAGGTCCCACTGGTGGTAGTATTTCTGGTTGTGGGCGACCCACAGGTCCAAGGCATCGGGTAAGCCGGGGGCCGGGCGGGGAGCCTGAAGCAAGGACGGCTTGAGATAGCCGGCGGCCTCTCCGGCCACGTAGACTTCACCTGGCTTGGAGTGCGTGCGAATGTAGTGCAGGCCGAACGGAAAACGGTTGGCGAGGTTTGGATTGATTGCCCAGGAAAGTGGCAGAGTCCCCCGCGCGGGATCAGCAAGAAAACGGGGGAAAAATTTATAAACCCAGGCCCCTGCGTCGTAATCGCCTTGGTAGTGGGCATAGTAGTTCAGAGGCAGGAGGTTGCCATCCGCATCCAATACCCCGGACGCGATTAAGCGCTCACGGGTCGGCACTGCATCCTGCGTGATGACTTCCGGCAACGGATACTTGGAATAAAACGACGCGTTGGGAAACGAGGAATGCGCCAGCGCATCGGCATCCATGTAGCCGTTGTGTGCAGTGATAAGTTCGCTGAATTTCCACTCTGTGAGTACTCCCCCATGCTTGCTGCCGGCGTTCCATCCATTGCTCACGGCATCGCTATATTTGAAGGCCCAAGGCGGAAATCCGAAGACGGCAATCATTGACTTTTGCTCGTTCGCTTTGACCATCTCAAGCAGGATTTCCCGGAAAGTTTCGGCGTCCGTGCCGTGTTCCTGCTTGGGATCATCCACGGGCGCTTCGTCCTCCCACACGTGGAGGTCCACGATTGCGGCGCGGTTTGCTATCAAAAAATCCAAGTTGTTGAGCGTGTGATTGTTAATTGGTTGCGCTTGCGCACACTGGAGCCAGAAAGCATCGATATAATAGCCGAGGATTTTGTCATTGGTCTTACCGGGCTTGATGTATTTTTCGAGCAACCACCGGTAGGCGTCGTTTTTCGCGCTTCCGCTCGACTCCCTCGACGTCCCGGGAATCTTTCCCACACCGGTGAACAATGGCTCGCCATCCGCACCGATAAGGCGTTGAACAACCGGCAGTGCATCCGGGCCCGTGGCGAGCATCTGATAGAGCGAGTCGGCAGAAGGATCATAGCGCACCGCCAAGAGGTCGTCCACACCGGCAACCGTTGCCGCGACGTTGGAAGTCGCCGGCACCGACTCGTCCCAAACGACTACTCCCTTGACAGACTCTCTGAAGCGTCGGAACAATCCCTCCAGGTCGCCGATCCGCTCAATCTTCCGATCACTCAGCCAAGCGCCCGGCTCCGTCATCTTCTCAAACCAAAAATCGTCCGACTCTGTATTATAGCGCACAAATAACTGCGGCGAGTCTCGGTTGACAATCCCTTGAAGACAGGTCACCGCTAAGACAGTATCATAGTGCCGACGCAGGGCGGCCGGATCCGACGCGTCCAAGGTCGCAAGTTCCTCCGATAGGTCGAACACAACCACAGTGGAATTTAGCTCTCCAGAACCGCCCCAAGCCGGAGTCAAAAATGGAACAAACGCCCATAAACCAAGCCATTTGAAACGGGTGAGACATCGGGGGAACAACATAATCCACAAAATCGTGCCTGCAAACGTTTTCAGATGCAAGTGAAATTGTTGCTGATTTTCTTCTTTTTATTTGGCGGTTGAAGAAAGCTTCACAGTGTGATCCCGCCTTTATAATCGAGCCGAATTGTTTTTCTCAGGGAAGCGAGAAATGCAATGTGACAATGCGAAGGAGGCATCCGGATGGCGCGCTGCCGGGTGATTCTGACTCGTGCGAGGTCGCGGGTCTTGAATTTCCGTTGTGTGCGCAGACTGATGGTTTTGGACCTTTAAACCAAGCATCCGGCCTTGTATCGCTATCTACGTCAGCTTTGGATTGCATTTCACTCTGTAACTCTGCAAAATTGCCATAGATGTTAACGGAACGGACAACCAAAGACGAGTCGGTAGCGACAATTGTAGACATTGCTCGGATCTGTAATGTCTCAACGGCCAGCGTTTCGCGCGTCATGACGGGACTTCCTGGCGTTAAAGCGGAAAAGCGCGAGCAGATTCTCAGCACTGCCGCGACCATCGGTTATCGTCCGAATCGCGCCGCGAGGAGGTTGGTCACAAACAAGAGTCACATGTTTGGTTTCATTGCATCCGATCTCCGGAATACGGCTTATTTGGAATACTTCCACACCCTCGAGCGCGAGGTCCGTCGGGAGGGGTATGAGTTCCTGATCGCTGATTCGGAGCAAAGCGTGGAGCGGGAGAACGCCAATATTGAGAAAATGCTCGACAACCGGGTCGATGGTCTGATGTTGCTCCCGGTCTCGGATTGGCTTGGCGACGGAGATGTATCGCATTTGCGGAAATTAGAGTTAAAGCCTATACCAGTAGTTTTGTTTGGATATCTGCAGGGATTCAATTTCGATTCCATCTCGGCGGATGAGACGGCAGCAGCAGCGCAATTGATCGATCACCTCTTCGATTTGGGTCACCGCCGCTACCTCTACGTTGAAATTGGGGATTTACTAAACCGCCCGGCACAGGAGCGGTTGAATGGCGTGAAACATGCACTCAGGAACAAAGGGCTGCCAGCTTCTGCGCTTCGGGTCACAAGTGCGGAGTCTGAGGGATGGCTTCAAGAAGTTTTAAAGACTCTAACAAAGAGTATGCCGCCTACCGCAATTATCTGCGTTAATGATCTTATCGCTTTTCAGTTGTATCGCCCGCTGCACGACGCTGGAATCTCCGTGCCGCAGGACGTTTCGATGTGCAGCTTCGGCACCTCTCGTATTGAGCACACTGATATCGGTGAACTTTTAATTCCTTCGCTTACCACCGTGGACTTCGACAATGAAGCTGTGGCGAAAAACGGTGCGATCATGCTGCTCGATCGGCTAACCGATGCAAGAAGCCTGCCGAAAATGTCTCGCGTTCCCGGCCACTTATTGGTCCGCGAATCGACGGGGCCGGCGAGATAGTCGATAGTCCTTCCGCTCAACGCGGGGACTCGCGAAACGTGTCGGTAGCGCGCACAGGAAGGTTTGATGACCTCGTCACAAAACTTACTGCGCCAACCGCAATCCGCTTTGCATCGGGCGGTCTAGTTGCCTGCTTTCGCGCAACACGTCGAGCCCTCACAGCGCTGCGACGACTTCTCGGCGCACCCTCTCTCAGCTACATAAGCCGCTGTGCAAATATCGGTAGCCTTCGGCTGGGTTGACTTGGAACAACATTGGGCATTCGGTGAACGCCTATCCCATCCATCCTTACCAAACAATTATCTTCATCAAGACCTTGGAAGTTGCACCTCGTTTCCCCAATTCACACGCTGCGCTCGGGTTCAACGTGCCTGGGAACTGGGGGTCGGTAATCAAATTTTGACAAATATCACGCTCCTTTTCTGGATCTTGGCAATATTTGATTACCGACCCCTAGTTCTCGAGCTTGAACGTTGGGTGGAAGATTACGCGCATGCTGTGGAGCAGCATCTCCACCGTTGTTCCCTCGTGCTCGGGCTTCATAGACCGCCTCCCAGAAGGCCGTCGTAGACCTCCAGCGATACCGGCATGGCCTCACGTTCCCGGAACGCCATCGCCTCATCCTCGTAGGTGCGAAGCAGCGCGGTGACCTCAACCGCTTTCACTACAGGCTTGGGAGCCAAGAGCAACGCTTCGACAATGTTCTCCACCGTGCCCAAGCCCTCGGTTGCCGCCAGGTGCAGGATCTCCAAATAGCACACGTCGGCCGCGTGGGCGTCGTGCTGACGGCAGAGGTGATCGTAGGCCGCCCGCCAGACCAGGGACTGGAATATCGCCTCCCGCCAACGATATTCGGAAAACGCTCCCGGCTTGCGCACAAGCCACTTGATGACGTGCCGGAAATCGATCACCGCTCCCCGGTCGCCTCCGCGCAACGGCAACTCCGCCAAAACCACCATCCCATCCAGGAGCACGATGTGCGTTTCGTAGATCCCCGCCCGCAACCGGCTGCCGCTGAGCTCGCTCGGCACCAAATACACCCGCTTGCACACCTGGATCGTCGCGTTGTTGTTCACCCGCACCATCGTCTCTGTGTAGTCGGGCAGTTCGAGAGCCAGGTGTTCGCGCATTGCGGCGACCTCCTGCGTGAACCTCTCGCCCCGCAGCGCGTTGGTTCTTTCCAAAACCCCGATCACAAAGCGGTCATACGCCTCTTCGCTCTCGAAATCCCGGCTGCCGCGCAACAGCAGATGCTGCTCCAGCCGCCTTTTGAAATGCCTGTGCATCGCCTCGCAGGTCCCGTTTTCGTGCGGGCTGCTCACGTTGGTCGTGCGCGGGTTCATCCCGAAATGGGTGCAGACCGAAAGGAACTCCTCGTTGAATCCCCTCCGCTTCCCGTCACGGGAAAGCCGATGCGTCGCCGTCGAGGAATTATCGATAAGCCACTTCTTGGGAACCCGGCCCAACC
>JBGSMR010000183.1:0-1726 GCA_041740065.1 Chthoniobacterales bacterium | reverse complement strand
CGGTATCTGCAAGCGCAGCGTCGAATGCCTCATGGAAATTGATACTGGTCGAATAGACTACAAACGATGCACACACGGCGCCATCTAATCCTAGGATGGGAGTAGATCGACAGGACCTCAGACCATATTGCACCGCGAGTTCACGCCATGGCTTGAAAGGCCATCGATCATCATTTACGATGTCATTCGAGACAACCGCCTTCCGCTGCTTCGCCACCATCACACAGGGAGCAAGATACGGTTCCGTCAGCGGAACACCTACCAGTTTGGAGCAATATTCCTCGGGTAAATGAGGTCCCACTGAGAGTGCAATTTCACTTCCGTAACGATCAAAAACACATATCCCGCACCGGATGTCCTCTCCATCTCCTTCCACGAGGTGAGCCAAATCGGTTAAAATTTGAGAAAGCGGGACGCCCGTTGCGATAGACCTAATAATATGCGATTGCCCGGAGGCGACAGGGGGAAACTTGCGAGGCAACATGGGGAGCTGATGCACGAGCGGACTAGTCGCCAGATTCTTTAAGCGACTGCCTACCAATTTGAAAATTATTTACTATTTCGGAAAGGAGTTAAAAATTTTTCCGTAATTGCTATCACCTCCTTACATTCAAAGGGATATCGAATCAAGCCCTCCGCCCCGACCGCATACGCGGCAGCTTCGATTTCAGGATCTTCGAGCGCGATCACCAAGATCTGCGTTCCATCCGCTGGCGGCAGCTGAAGCACCAACTGGACCTCCCGGATCGAATCCGAAATCACAACAAACGGCATGTCAAAATCGAGCAATTTCTGCCGCTCGGTAATCAGTAGCAAGCTCGTGTATTGCTGCCGCAAAACCGCTTCTAATTCTGCGAGAATTTTGGAGTCTCCGATCAGCAACGCAATACGAGGCATTGCCAATTCTGTTGAAGCATAGGTGATCATCTGCGGAGTATCACTCACCTAAGGCAAAAAATCTTTCAGGGAACGCCCCTAGTTCCCCATGAGGGCCGAAAAAACTCGGGGAGTAAAAAACGCCACCCCGCGCCTCGATCAGCCCTGATATCTGTTCAGGGTTCAACCTGACGGCAGGCCATGAGAGTTGTTTCGATTTTAGGATGTCACACAAAACCTATGAAAAAACTCCCACTCCTAATTGCATCTTGTCTCGCCTTGTCAGGTGTCCTCCATGCGGAAGACTCCAAGACAGAAGCGGACAATACAGCAAAGAACGAACGCGATCAGATTGAGAATAAGGAAACCCCTTTCGATCAATCCGAGGCAGCGGAAGACGTCGAACTCACTGCGAGCATCCGGAAAGCAGTCATCGCAGATGATTCCCTTTCGATCCTCGCAAAGAACGCCAAAATCATCACTAACGAGGGCAAAGTGGTTCTCCGCGGCCCAGTAGAAACCAGTGATGAAAAAACAACCATCGCAGCATTGGCTAAGAAAGCCGGTGCAAAAAGCGTAACCAACGAACTTGAAGTCAAGTAGCACGAACAACACGCAATCAGAAACCAAACCTCAAAAACGAAACATTATGTCAAAAGCAGTAATCGGAATCGCAACAACCATCGGCCAAGTCGAACTCATCGTAGACCGGCTTCAAACCCAAGCCGCAGTGGGGTGGGCCCGATTTTTAGACCAGCAGAAGCATAAAATAAGCTATGGAATGCGGGTGTGATTTGATGTCTATGTGTTGATTCAGGAGGCGTCAACCTCCGTATCGAGAGGGTCTCCG
>JBGSMR010000178.1:0-4376 GCA_041740065.1 Chthoniobacterales bacterium | reverse complement strand
CCACGGTATTCAACGCGAACCTGATTCCCGGAACGGTTCCATCTGGGGATGTGAAGGTTCTAAAGTTTAATAATTTCGGTGGGGTCGAGTTCCCTTCCAATAAAAATGAACGGATGCTCATCGTTAGCGAAGGCGTGCGGGGAGCGGGAGGAACTGAGGCAATTATCGCCGATAAGAAAAATCAAATTGGGGGTTTTGAAATAATCACCCTTCGCCGTTTCACGGGTCGCGCTTCGCTTGAGGTATCAGCGATCTAAACGCATGTTAAATGCCACCGACTCGCGCCCCCCGCGGACTGCACTCCGCTTGCAATCCGAGTTGCGCAACTCGCGGCATGCTCTTGCGTTCTCACTCATTGAGGTGGTTCTTGCGGTCGGCGTCATTTCGTTTGCACTTGTCGGAATCATCGGCTTGTTCCCCGTTGCCATGCAATCCGCTCTGGACAGTCAGCGCGAGACACAGGTTGCATTTATAGCCCGATCGCTATTCAGCGAACTTCAGCGGGTGAACGGCGATAGAGCGTATATCACCGTAACCAAACCCGCCAACGACGAGCGTCAAGCGCTGGATCAGGGGGCTTTAGTCACGATCGACCTGAGCACGAGTAGCAGCTCACCTTACGATTTCTTCTTTGATGAAAACGGCGGCATGCTGGACGCTAACGGACCCACGGCACTGTATCGTGCAGATGTCACCGTGGACCGTTCTGGCCAGCCCGACGGCCTCTCCCGCGTCGACGTCGAGATCGCCGTGCCAGTGACTGCGCCAGCCGGAAACCAGAAAAAATACAATTTCGTCACACTCATCAACTTCACGACCCCACCTGCTGCACCACCCGTGACCCCGTGAGGTGACTTTTTTTGACAGAATGAACAGAATTAACAGAATGGAGAGTGAGGGTGGTGGCTACGATCTAGCTGGTCGAGTTATAGGCCTTGCGATGCGGGTGCATTCTGCCCTTGGTCCCGGTTTTCTCGAGTCTGTCTACGAGAACGCTCTTGCTCTCGAGTTCGAGGAGGCGGGGATTTCCTTTGAGCGCCAAGCGAGGATTTCTGTTCAGTATAGGGGTAAAGATGTAGGTGACTTTATCTGCGATTTTCGTGTGGAAGGAGAACTCATCGTGGAACTGAAGGCAAACTTGGGACTTGTTCCTGCACATGAAGTCCAAACGGTGAACTACCTGACTGCCACAGGGATCAACGAAGGGCTTTTCTTAAACTTCGGAGCGTCAAAGCTGCAGTTCAAAAAGAAGTATCGCCATAACCATTCTGTAAATTCTGTCCATCCTGTCAAAAATGCATCGGCATTCACCATGCTGGAGCTCCTTGTCTCGATGGCCGTGCTGTCGCTGCTTGTCGTCCTCCTCCTCTCGATGGTCGATAACGCGACCAAAATGTGGCGCCTCAGCGAAAACCGCGTTGACGCCTACCGCGAGGCCCGTGCCGCACTGAACCTCATCGCGAGCGACTTGGCATCGATATACACCTCCACGAATACGAACTTCACCTATATTAATCGGGCTCCGGCCGCCGTCCCACCCACGCAATCGCATCTGGACGGCAAATTATTCTTTGTGACTGCACTGCCTGTGAACGCTCAAGGCGCTAACCAAAAATCCGATCTCTGCACGGTAGGATACTTTGCAGGTTATGACAAAACGTCGCTCACTGGCAAAGGTGAGGCGTCAATGAACCTGTATCGATTTTTCCGTCCGAGCAACGACACGTTCACGGCTCTACTGACAGGAGATATTGGCAACGGAATGTCCATAAGCACGGTTCCGACCTCTGATGATGCCGAGGTGCTTGCCAAAAATATCACCGGCTTCAAGGTAATGGCCTACAGCAAGGATCCCACCACTGTGGGGAAACTCACACCCTTCAACCAGTCGGCAACAACCCCAACGCCCGACGTCCTGGAAATCACACTCAATGCGATCAGCAACGATGCGGCTAAGCGGCTCACGTCGCAGGCCGAATGGGAAACAACCAATTCGATTACCCATCAACAAAACGTGCGAACGTTCACGAAGCGGGTGGTACTAAATCGCGACGCCTCGCCGACACCCACACCCTGATTCCATCCAAAAACCTTTTCGACAGAATGAACAGAATTTACAGAATCTTCAGACAGAAGTTTCAACGCGCATCGAGAGTTTTCCGCCGAATCTCTGGCACCAACCGTCCCGTCCCCCAATGCGCCGAAGCATAGAATCCATTCTGTTCATTCTGTCGAAAAACCGCATCCCGCATTTCCTGTAGATCCCAAATCATCCTGCAATCCTGTCAAAAAAATCCCCATGACCCGGCCCAAACATTTCCCGCGTGAGACCGGCTCCGCCCTGATCTCCACGCTCCTCATGATTGTCGTCCTGACAATCATCGTCACCGCGTTCATGCAGAGCATGGCTGTTGAGCGCCGGACTGCGAGCAGTTACAAGAATAAGCTACAAGCCGAGCTCGCAGCCGAGGCGGGCGCTACCAAGGCAATCAACACTGTTTCGGAGTTGTTTCAACGATATCCGGATTCTGCGACGGCTTGGATCGAAAATCTAGCAGACGGAACGCTCGGAGCCACGGTCTTTTATTTTCGTTCCATACCGGTAACGCTAGGCTATCCAGCAGCATTCCCGCCTTCGGCGAACGCCACAGACGATGCCGGCTTGGAGCTTTTGGCTGTACCGCTCACCTCGAAAGCGGACTCGGTAGTGAGCGCGGACAAGATCCAATTGGCTCCGGGATTCAACCAGTCGCTTACAGTGCTAAATTCGACGAATCTAAACGCAAATGGCGCAATCGACGGACGCAAAGACGCTTCCGGCCAATATCGCCGCCTCCCTGTGTTGTGGGTAAATATTCTAAAAAATCCAGCGCAAGCGGAACAGCCGGACCCGGCTAAGGCTGACTACAATCCTATAGTGGCGCGGTATGCGTATCTTGTGGACGACGAGTCCTTCAAATTCAATCTACTCGCAGCTTCGACCTCTCCCCCTCCATCTTCCTTCCAAGGCGCAAGATATTCCGAGATCGAATTGTCTCAATTGCTAAAAGACTCGAGCCTAGAATTGTCATTTGACCCGACCGACCAAGATAAAATAGTAGCCGCAGTGGCCACCCACAAGGGATTCGGCGATAGTCCCGCGCGGCTTTCGTCAAGTCTCAATCAGCTTGCCGATCATGCCTCGTTCGCAGAAGAACTCAACTTTGTGGCTTCGGAAGACAACGGCGCATTGAATCTGTCACGCGGTGGAGTGAAACGTCTCGCGCTCAACAAGGCCGTGAAAGATTCGAACGACCCTTCCGAGGTGCGGCGCCAACTTGACAAAATCGTCAATGCAATCTCGAACAAAAATGCCATGCCGGACTTCGGTCAACGATTCTACCGTGATGCCATTTCGAGCGCTTCCCTCCCATCTACAGACGTCCTCAACGATAACAAGCTGGTTGGCACTGACCGAATGAAGCTCTACGTCGAGCGTATCGCGGCAAATATTCGCGATTACATCGATACCGACCATCAACCAACGATGGTCAAGGGAGACGATTTCACCGTGGCACTGGGCACAGAACCGGATGTGGACAGCCCCGTAGGTTTCGACGCAGTCGGTTCCACCAATTCGCCAAATGAATACGCGGCGATCGGGAAGGAAGCTGTTCCCTCACTGTTCGAGACTCTTTCTAGGGTGAAGCTTTTTAAGATGAACCCGCCAGTAAAGGGCAAGGATGATGACGTGACTGAAGCCGACTATGAATTCACATTCGATTATTACTTCCAATTCTGGAATCCGACGACCAAGGATATCACGCTGCAAGATCTGGGTCCGGGGGCCTTCCTCCAAATCTCAAATCAGCTTCCTTGGGACACCGGCGGAGCGCTCCCAGCCATTCCTGGCGGCCGCCCCTATGAAATCCAGCTAAGTGACGTCCAAAATGGCAGTGGCGAACCACTTGTATTTCGAGCTGGCACAGTCACGGTCATTACAACTGATGACATGCCCAGCAAAGAGTTCATGAAGAATTTAGCGGGACAAGATTCTGCTGTCTTCCGCCCGAACTCTTCTGCAATGGCGACAATCGATGGTGACCCGCTTCAGGTTCGCAGAATCAAAGGAAAAACAAAGCGTGTTTCCAACGACGCGGATGCGCGGGAAACCTGGGCGGGGTCGGTGCCTGGCGTGGCCAAGACAAATCTTCGGGCATTCCGCGTGAACACACTGCTGGGGAGCGCGACCGCCGGACGCTCGGGGTCATCTGGAAACAATGACCACAGCACGACAATGATTATCGGCAATGACGACGGAATGATCGAGTCGTTCTCTGCCATATCGATGCCCAACAATCTTTCAGTCAATTACGATACTAAGGATCGAATGAGCG